>JBHELW010000348.1:0-3389 GCA_046262915.1 Mycobacteriales bacterium
TGTCGGCGCGCAGCTCGGGCGGCACCGTCGTGCTCGAGGTGGTCGACGACGGCGGCGGCATCGACGAGGCCCGGGTACGGGCGAAGGCCGTCGGGGCCGGGCTGCTGCCGCCTGAGAGCACCGCCACCGGCGCTACGCGCACTCACCGACACCGTTGCCTGCGCGGGCTTGCCCGCCGCGACGCGTTCGTCCGGCAGCTCGCAGCCGTGGTCGACCGCGTTGATGACGAGGTGCTTGAGCGCGTCGGCCACCGCGTCGAGCACCTGCTTGTCCAGCTCCACGTCGTCGCCGACGATCTCCAGCCGAACCTCGCGGCCGCTCGCGCCGGCCACGTCGCGGACCAGCCGCGGGAACGCCGCGACGACCCGCCGCAGCGGCACCATGGCGAGTCCCATCGCGCCGTCGCGCACCAGCGCCACCCGGCCGTGCTGCACCTCGACGTGCTCGCGCAGCTCCTGCCCGGCCGCCTCCACCTGGTCGCCGATCGCGACCAGCCGGCGCAGCGCCAGCGCCATCGCCTCCGGAAGCTCGGCGTCCCGACCCGCGGCCGCGCGCAGCGACCGGGTCCAGCGCGCGTGCTCGGCCAGCAGCCCGAGCAGCGACTCCGCGGTCTGCTCGACCCGCCGGGTGCCGAGCGCCGCCTCGCCGACGACGTCGATGAGGTCGTACACCTTCGCCGACGCGACCCGAACCGAGTCGCCACCGTCCCGCGCCTTGACCGGCTCCTCGTCGTCCGGCTCGACAGGTTCGGCGAGCCGCGGCACCTCGACCGGCCCGGCGCCCTGCCGCGCGGCCCGCAGCGCGGCGACGACCCGGGCCAGGTCGTCGTCGCCGACCGGCGCCGAGTGGCCGGGCAGCGACCGCCCGATCGCGTCGCTCGCCGTCAGCAGCAGGTCGATCAGGTCCCGCCGTACGCCGAACCGCCCGTCCCGCAAGTCACCCAGCAGATCCTCGACGAGGTGCGCCACGCCCACCACCGGATCGAGGCCGAGCATCTTCGCCGAGCCCTTCACGGTGTGGGCGTCGCGGAAAAGGCCCGCGATCGCGTCCCGGGCGCGCGGGTTGGACTCCAGGGCGAGCAACCCGGATGTCAGCGAGGCAAGCCGCTCCTCAACCTCGGCGCGAAAAGTCGCGACGAGCTCGGGATCGTTGCCCCAGTCGGCCATCCGCGTCGGCGCCTCAGGCGACCTTGAACGCCGCGATCGACGCCCGCAGCTCGGCAGCGAGCACGTTGAGCTGGGCCGCAGCGGCGGCAGCCTGCTTCGAGCCGACGGCGTACTGCCGCGAGACGTCGGAGACCTGGTTCATGGCAGCCACGACCTGGTCGGACGCGCTGCGCTGCTGCTGCGTCGCGATCGAGATCTCCTTCGCGGCGGTGGTCGTCTCGTCCACCATCCCGCTGATTCGCTCGAGCGCGTCGACGACACCCCGCGCGAGGCTGGTGCCCTGCTTGACCTCCTTGGCGCCTTCCTCGCTCGCGATGATCGTGGAGTTCGTCTCGGCCTGGATCTCCGCGATGATCCCCTGAATGTCCTTGGTCGCCGCGATCGAGCGCTCCGCGAGCTTGCGCACCTCGGACGCGACGACCGCAAACCCGCGACCGTGCTCGCCCGCGCGGGCCGCCTCGATCGCGGCGTTCAGCGCCAGCAGGTTGGTCTGGTCGGACAGGTCGTCGATGACGTCGAGGATGCGGCCGATCTCGTGGCTCTTCTCACCGAGAGAGAGCGCGCGTGACGCGATCTGCTCGACGCGGAACGCGATCTTGTCCATGGCGTCGACGGAGAGCGACACCGCGTCGCGGCCCTGCTCGGCGTAGCGCAGCGTCTCCGCGGCGTAGCGCGCCACGGCCTCTGCGGTGTCTGCGATCTGTGCTGCGGTCGCGGCCAGCTCCTCGATCGTCGAGGTCGTCTGCGACACCGCCGACGACTGTTCCGTCGCGGATACGGCGTGCTCCTCAGCGGTCGCGAGCAGCTCGCCGGCGCTCGCCGCGATCTGCTCACCGCCGCTGCGGATCTGACCGACGAGCTCGCGCAGGTTGCCGAGCGTGTGGCTGAACGACGACGACAAGACCGCAATCGGCTGCGTGGAGTCGCCAACGTCGACCGCGCTCTCGATGTCGACACCGAGGTCGCCGCCCGCCGCCTGCTCGAGGACCTGCGACAGCTCGGTCACCTTGGCGGTGAGCACGTCGCGCTCCTGCTTTGCCTCGCGGCGCATCCGCCAGACCGCCGTAGACAGCGTCGAGTTGAACCACGCCACCGCAGGGAAGATCGGCGCGACCAGGAGGAGTGGGCCGACCGTGTCGCGGTTGAAGCTGTGCGCGATCAGCGACGCGCCGATGACACCGAGCGCTGCGATCACGCCGAAGAGCGAGGCCTGAACGGCCGGCATCGATACGGCCGCGAAGAGCACCACGGGGATGTAGAGCAGCCAGAACGGGCCGCTGATGCCTCCGGTGGCCGAGACCAGGCCCGTGATGAAGATCGTGTCGGTGATCAGCAGGCCCGCGCGCCAGGCGGTGATCGACTTCTGCACTGCGACCGACCGCTGCTGCAGCGCCGGGAGGAGCGACAGCGCGACGGCGTTGAGCCCGCCGACGACCCCCCAGATGTAGACCGCGGTCAGGTGGATGTGCACGTCGCCGGAGCCGAGCTGGTCCATCACGGTCGCGGCCGCCACGGCAAGCAGCAGGCTGCCCCAGGTGGCTATCGCCGCAACCCGGGCGATCCGCCTCGAGAAGTCCACGTTCGTCCGCTCCCTTCAGCCGGCGCGTCGTGCGCCGGGCAACGTGCCACGTAGCGAGAAGACCGCGCTGGCGTCGAGGACGCCGATCGGTCCAGCGTCGTCAGTCACCTGGCCGATGAGCAACGACCGGGCGTCCTCCGGCAGCGTGAGCAACGGCGGGTCGACGGTCTCGAGGTCGACCTCGATGACGCCGTCGACGCGGTCGGTGAGCACACCAACCGCGGCACCCCCCTGCTGGAGGAGAACCAGGCGCGCGCTCTGCCCCGCGTCCGCGTCCGCCGGAATCCCGAGGAGCCCGCGGAGCTCGATGATGCCGAGCACCCGACCGCGCCAGTTGGCCACCCCAGCGACCCATGGCGGGACGCCAGGCACGCGGGTGAGCGCCGGCAGCCGCCCGACCTCGGCCACCGCGTCCATCGGCAGGGCGAAGCGTGCCTCGCCCAGCCGTACGACGACATGGCTCACGACGGACTACCGCCTCTCCGGGGCGACCGGACGCGGCGCGCTCCAGTCGTTGGAGGTATCGGCGCGCCAGGGGGCGTCTTGAGACAGTCGCCGCGCGTCCATTACGCCGATCGGCTCAGCGGCGCGGCAGGCGTAGTCGCCCGGCGGGGCCGCCGCAGCGAGCGCGCGACGCCGACCGC
>JBHELW010000349.1:0-12965 GCA_046262915.1 Mycobacteriales bacterium
CGCGCCATGGCCGACGAGGCGCGCGTCCGGGTCGAGGTCGAGCCACGGCCGCAGCACGAACGCCCGCTCGTGCGCGCGTGGGTGCGGGAGCGTCAGCGCGGCGTCGTCCTGCACCGTGCTGCCGTGCGCGATCACGTCGACATCGATGACGCGCGGACCCCAGTGCTCCGTACGCACGCGGCCGAGTGCCGCCTCGACGCGCTGCGCGGCAGTCAACAGCTCGGCGGGGGTCTCCGTCGCAGAGAGCATCACCGCGTTGAGAAACTCGCCCTGCTCGGGACCGCCGACGGGGACCGTCTCGTAGACCGGCGACACCCCCAGGCACGGAATCTGCGCCGCGAGCAGCTCGACCGCGCGACGCAGCTGCGCGGCGCGATCACCCATGTTGGACCCGAGGCTCAGCACGGCGGGGTGCGTGGTCATGACCGGCTGCGGGTGATGCTGACCGCGACGTCCGCGGTCGCTACCGCGAGCGGCGCGTCGGGCTTGTGCACGGTGACCGTCGCCTCCCGGACCCGCGCATCCGCGAGGCACTCGTCGGCGATGCGCTGCGCGAGGGTCTCGAGCAGCGCGACCGGCTCGCCCTCGAGGATCGAGACAATCCGCTCCGTCAGCGTGGCGTAGTCGACCGTGTCCGCCAGGTTGTCGGACGCGGCAGCGGGTGCGAGGTCGACGGTGAGGTCCGCGTCTACGACGAAGCGCTGGCCGTCAGCACGCTCGGCCGGCAGCACGCCGTGCCGACCCCAGGCTTCGACGCCGCGGAGCACGATGCGGTCGGTATCGCTCATGGCGCACCGTGTTGGATCGCCGCGACGACGCGCACCGCGTCGGCTGCCGCGCGTACGGCGTGAACCCGAACCGCCCAGACCGACTGCCAGGCGGCGAGCGCAGTGATCGCCTGGGTTGCGTCGTCGCGGTCGCCCACTGCCCGGCCGTCGAGCACCGTGCCGAGGAACGACTTGCGCGACGCCCCGATCATGACCGGGCACTCCAGCGCGTTCATGAACGCGGGGAGGTCGCGGAGCAGCGCAAGGTTGTGCTCGGCGGCCTTGGCAAAACCGAGCCCGGGATCCACCGCAATCCGCTCGGGACGAACACCAGCGTCGACCGCACGCGCAACCGCCTCGCGCAGCTCCGCCGTCACTTCCGCGACGACGTCGCCGTAGACCGCGCGGGTGGCCATGTCGGCGGACGGGCCGCGTGAATGCATCAGCACGAACGGCACGTCGCACGCGGCAACCACCTTGGACATGTGCGGGTCAACCACACCGGCGGACACGTCGTTGACGACGCGCGCCCCCGCGTCGACCGCCGCCGCGGCAACGGCGGATCGCGTCGTATCGATGGAGACAACCGCACCAGCCGCAGCGAGCGCCGTGACGACACCGCGCACCCGGCGCAGCTCCTCGTCGGCATCGACCCGCTGCGCGCCCGGACGGGTCGACTCGCCGCCGACGTCCACCAGGTCGGCACCCTCGGCGAGCAGCTCCAGGCCGTGGCGCACCGCGGCGCCCTCGTCGTAGTACCGCCCACCGTCGGAAAACGAGTCGGGCGTGACGTTGACGACCCCGACGACCGCGGTGCGTCCAAGGTGCGGCAAACCGGTGGGAGCCCTCACGGCGCGCACCATAACCGCGCGCATGGGCATGGCCGGCTCACGAGACCGCGAGTCCGGCGAGGCGCCGCAGGCGTCTGGTGCGTGCCCCCGGAAAGACGATGAACGCTTCGGCGCGCAGCGCGGCGAGTGCGACCCGCGGCAGCTCCCGCGCCGAGGGAAAGCAGATATACCGCGGCTCCCACGCCGGACGAAACTTGGCGTTGTAGCGATAGAGCGTCTCGATCTGGAACCACCGAGACGCGACCAGCAAAATGCTTCGCCATAGGCGTAGCACGGGCCCGGCGCCGATACGGCCGCCACGCTCGAGCGCGGCGCGGAACGCAGCGAAGTTGAGCGAGACCCGCGCCACCCCGAGATCGGGCGCCGCACGCAGCACAGCGTCCACTAGGTAGTCAGTCACGCCTCGGTTCGCGTTGGGCGAGCGACGCATGACATCGAGCGAGAGGCCGTCTCGCCCCCACGGGACGAACTGCAGGAACGTGACGAGCTCGTCGTCACGGAACGCGCGCGCCACAACGCACTCGTCGTCCTCGCACACGCGCCCAAGCGCCATCGAGAACCCGCGCTCGGTGTCGCCGTCACGCCACTGCTCTGCGGCCGCGCGCACGACGCGTCGTTCGGCGGCCGGGAGCTCGCCTACTCGGCGGACGTCGCTTCGATGATGTCTGGACGCGTGCGCGATGCTCTGCCGAACGTTGCGCATGGCACGACCCGTCAGCGCGTAGTCGCGCACTTCCACGATTGCCTCATCGCCGAGCTCGAGTGCGTCGAGACCGGCGGCGCTCCACATCTCGGCCGCGTCCTCGCCGCAGGCGATGACCCCTGGCGTCCACGCATGTGCGGTCGACTCGGCGAGGAATGCGTCGATCGCCTCACGCCAGGCGCCTGGGTCGCCGAGTGGGTTTCCACTGGCGAGCATGACGCCGGCGACCACACGGTAGGTGATGGCGGAGGTGCCCGATGCCGACCACAAGACGCCCTTGTCGGGGCGCAGGGCGAAGTAGCCCAGCGAGTCGGTTCGGCCGTGCCGGTCGAGAAGTTCCCGCAGGCGTGCCTCGTCGTCGGGCGTGCGCAGCGCCAGGCGATCGGGCGGCCGGAGCACGAGGTAGGCGGTCGAAGCCAGCGTTAGGAACCCCATCGCGAACAATGTGTCCGAGACGAGGTCGTCGGTCCGCTCGTCTGCGAACCGCAGTGGGCCGTGCACCGCGACGAGGCCCAGCACGACGTGCCGGGCGATGAACGTCACCGGGTGCCGGCCCACCACTTTGGGCAGGCGGATAACGATCAGTGCAATGCCAACTACCACGGAGGCACTCGCAAGTCCGACGAACGCCCCGAGGGCGCGCCAGCGAGTCCTCGGGTCGCCCTTGGCGTAGAACTCACCTCGGCCGTAGATCAACACCGCGAGCAGCACAGCGGAGACCGTCGCCTCCTCGACGTCGAGGCCCTTCACCAGATGCAGCACGATGGAGGCCGCGAGGAGCACGACGACGGCGCGCCACGCGCGGCGCTTTCGTCGACGCAGCGCGTGACCGAGCAACACGAGCAGGATCCCGGCTGCGACGGTCGTGGCCGCGGCTGCCTGGGGCACAGCACCCGGCACGAACTCGGTGAGAAGGCGGACGCGCCCCGCGTTCGCCGGTGCGATCGCGCTCCAGATGTCAAGGACGCCGGCGGTCGCACAGAGCACACCAGCCGCACCAGGCATCCCGCGCCGCGGGCGTCGCGTCACCGACCGATGATCAGGCTCATCGCCTCGGCACGCGTCGACGACGAGTCGCGGAACTGGCCGCGCACCGCCGACGTCACGGTCCGCGCGCCGCGCTTGCGCACGCCGCGCAGCGACATGCACAGGTGTTCGGCCTCGACGACGACGATCACCCCACGCGGCTTGAGCTGCTCCTCCACGGCATCGGCGATCTGCGTCGTCAGCTGCTCCTGGATCTGCGGCCGTCGCGCATAGAGGTCGACGACCCGGCCGAGCTTGGACAGGCCGGTGATCTGCCCCTGTTCGTTCGGGATGTATCCGACGTGGGCCACGCCGATGAACGGGATGAGGTGGTGCTCACAGATCGACTCCACGTCGATGTCGCGCACCAGGACCATCTCGTCGTGCCCGATGTCGAACCGCGTCTTCAGCACCTGTGCCGGGTCGCACCGCAGGCCGCTGAAGAGCTCCTCGTAGAGCCGGGCGACGCGCGCCGGCGTCTGCGCGAGCCCCTCGCGGTCGGGGTCCTCCCCCACGGCGATCAGCAACTCGCGTACGGCGGCTTCGGCTCGCGCGCGGTCGAACGACGGCCACGGCTGCGCCACGTCGTCAGCGGCCAGTCTTGCGGCCGGCGGTGCTGCGCCGCGACGGCGTCCGCTTGCCGGAGGAACCATTCGCCGCGCTGCCACCACTACGCCGGGACGAGCCGCCGTTGCTCGCGACGCGCGCACGGTTGCGGCCGCGGCCGTTCGTGGGCGCATCGGCCCCGAGCAGGGCGATCTCGGCTGGCGTGAGCACGGGCGGGCGGTCGCTGGGCACCCGCTTGCGGCCGTTGCCCCGCCACGTGCCACGACTCGGGCGCTTCTGCACCGGCGCAAAGATGTCGAGCACC
Source organism: Mycobacteriales bacterium (assembly GCA_046262915.1). Classification (GTDB taxonomy): domain Bacteria; phylum Actinomycetota; class Actinomycetes; order BP-191; family BP-191; genus JBHELW01. Next base: position 4,219 of record JBHELW010000349.1, read on the forward strand.
TCGTCGCGCGAGATCGTCTCCTTGTCCATCAGCTGCAGCACCAGCGTGTCGAGGACATCGCGGTTCTCGACGAGGATTTCGTACGCCTCGTCGTGTGCCTCGTCGATGAACCGGCGGATCTCGCGGTCTATCTCCGCCGCGATGTCTGGTGAGTAGTCGGCCTGGTGGCCCATCTCGCGACCGAGGAAGACCTCACCGCTGTCCCGGCCCAGCTTGACGGCACCCAGCCGGTCGCTCATGCCGTACTCGGTCACCATCGAGCGGGCGAGCGCGGTCGCCTTCTCGATGTCGTCGCTCGCGCCGGTGGTCGGCTCGTGGAAGACGAGCTCCTCGGCTGCGCGGCCGCCCAGGCTGTAGGCGAGCTGGTCGATGAGCTCCGACCGCGTCGCGGTGTACTTGTCCTCGACGGGTAGCGCGAGCGTGTAACCAAGCGCGCGACCGCGCGGCAGGATCGTCACCTTGTGCACGGGCGGCATGTTGGGCAGTGCGTGCCCGACGAGGGCGTGCCCGCCCTCGTGGTAGGCGGTGACCTTCTTCTCCTTGTCGCTCATCACGCGACTCTTGCGCTCTGGGCCCGCCATGACGCGGTCGATGCTCTCCTCGAGCACTGGCCCGGTGATCTCCTTGCGGTTCATCCGGGCAGTGAGCAGCGCGGCCTCGTTGATCACATTGGCGAGGTCGGCACCGGTGAAGCCGGGCGTCCGGCGGGCGATGACGTCAAGGTCGACGTCCTTGGCGAACGGCTTGCCGCGCGCGTGGACGCGGAGAATGCCCTTGCGGCCCTCGAGGTCGGGCCGGTCGACGACGATCTGGCGGTCGAAGCGTCCTGGGCGCAGCAGCGCCGGGTCGAGGATGTCGGGGCGGTTCGTCGCCGCGATGAGGATGACGCCGCCCTTGGCGTCGAACCCGTCCATCTCGACGAGCAGCTGGTTGAGGGTCTGCTCGCGCTCGTCGTGCCCGCCACCGAGTCCGGCACCGCGGTGGCGGCCGACCGCGTCGATCTCGTCGACGAAGATGATCGCCGGCGCGTTGGCCTTCGCCTGCTCGAACAGGTCGCGCACACGGGCCGCGCCGACACCGACGAACATCTCCACGAAGTCCGAGCCCGAGATGGAGTAGAACGGCACGCCCGCCTCGCCCGCGACCGCGCGCGCGAGCAGCGTCTTGCCGGTGCCGGGCGGGCCGAAGAGCAGGACGCCCTTCGGGATCTTGGCGCCGATCGCCTGGAACTTCGCCGGGTTTTCGAGGAACTCCTTGATCTCCTGCAGCTCTTCGATCGCCTCGTCGACACCCGCGACGTCGGCGAACGTCGTCTTCGGGGTGTCCTTGGTCACGAGCTTCGCCTTCGACTTGCCGAAGTTCATGACGCGGTTGCCGCCGCCTTGCATCTGGTTCATGAAGAAGAAGAGCAGCAGGACGACAAGAGCGATGGGCAGCAGGTTGAACAAGAGCCCGACGAGGATGCTGTCGTGGTTGACCTTGACCTTGTACCGGACGTCCTTGTCGTGCAACGCGTCGGCTAGGACGACCGCCTGCTCGGTCGCAAAGCTGGCCTGCAGCTTGGACCCGTCGGCGGTTTCGATCTCGATCCGCTGCTCTTTGTCGAAGATCTGCGCTTTCGTGACCGTGCCCGTGTCGATTGCCGTCTGCACCCGTGACAGGTCGGCTGCCTTGTAGCCGTTACGGCTGTCGAGCACCTGAAACACGACGAGGACAAGCAGCAGCACTGCGACGATGTAGACGATCGGGCCGCGCGTGTATCGCTTGATGTCCACCGTGTGGCGGGGCGTTGCCGCGCGCCCCTTCCTCCTGGCTGCGACGGTAACACGCTCCCGCGTGTGCTCAGCGGGGGTAAATGTCCCGCTTGAGCGTCCCGACGTAGGGCAGGTTGCGGTAGCGCTCGCCGTAGTCGAGCCCGTAGCCGACGACGAACACGCTCGGCAGCTCGAACCCGACGTAGCGCACCGGAATCTCGACTTTGGCGGCCTCCAGCTTGCGCAACAGCGCACACACCTCGACCGACGCGGGACCGCGCGAGCGCAGGTTGCGCAGCAGGTAGTTCAGCGTCAAGCCGGAGTCGATCACGTCTTCGACGATCAGCACGTCCTTGCCGGCGACATCGCCCTCGAGGTCTTTCATGATGCGGACGACACCACTCGTCGACGTCGCTGAGCCGTAGGACGAAACCGCCATGAAGTCTAGGGTGAGTGGCACGGTCAACGCGCGCGCCAGGTCGGTCATCATCATGAACGCGCCCTTGAGGACGCCGACCAGCAGCACCTCGCGGCCGGCGTAGTCGCGGTCGATCTGTGACGCGAGCTCCTCGATCTTGGTCTGGATCTCCTTCTCGGAGATCAGGACCTCGTCGATGTCGTCGTCGAGCAACCGCTTCTCCATCTGTGCGGGCGGTCAGCGGGGTCGGGCGGGTTCGACAGCGAGCATCCCAGACCGACGTACGGCGGCCAAGCCGCCGGGAAGCGAGACCGCGCGCTGGCCGCGCCAGGCGGTGACAAGCCGGTCGACGCCGTCGACGTGCTGCGCCGTGAGTGCGCCCGCCGGTGCGCCCGCAGCGACGAGCCAACGGCGCAGGATGCGTGACCGCACCGCGGCCGGCTCGGCAGCGACCGCTGCGACGTCGACTGCCGCGCGGTCCGCGCCCGGCAGTGACCGGCGGCAGCGTTCCCACGCGACTGCCGCGAGGTCGTCGAGAAGGTCGGCGTCCGCGCGCAGCAGCCGCGCCGTGCGTGTCAGCGCCGCCGCGACGCCCGGGCCGAGCTCCTTTTCGAGCAGCGGTAGCACCGTCGCGCGTACGCGGTTGCGCAGCAGCGTCTGGTCCTCGTTGCTCGGGTCGGTGAGCGGCGTCAGTCCGAGCACGCGGCAAGAGCGCGCGGTCTGCGCCCGCGTGATCGACAGCAACGGACGCCGGTAGACACCACGGCCCGCGGGCATGCCGGCCAGCGAGCGCGCGCCCGCGCCCCGGGCCAGCCCGAGGAGCACGCTCTCGGCCTGGTCGTCCGCGGTATGGCCAAGGAGAAGCGCGACCGCACCGTGATCGTGCGCAGCCGCGTCGAGCGCTTCATAGCGCCCGGCGCGCGCCGCGGCCTCTAGCCCGACGCCGGCGCATGCGACGGAGACGCGACGCACGTCCGTGCGTACGCCGAGAGCCGCGGCGACCGCGACCGCGCGCCGCGCGTCCGCATCACTGTCGGCGCGCAGCCCGTGGTCGACGTGGACCGCGACGACGTCCAGCCCGGCTCGAGCGCCCTCCCACGCCGTCGCCGCAAGCAGCGCGAGGGAATCGGTGCCGCCGGAGTAGGCGACAGCCACGGTCTCGCCGGGTCCGAACTCGCGCAGGTCGATGCGGACCGCACGCCGGACCGCCGCGACGGCGGGGTCGAGCCGCGGCACGGAGCTCAGCCCGCGTCGACGGTCGCGACGGTGGCCAGCTCGGCGCGCATGCGATGCAGCCAAGAGGGCGGGTCCGCGATCTCGGCCGCGGTCGGCAGCGCGTCCGGGTCGCGCCAGACGACGTTGAAGCCCGCCATGCCCACCGCGCCGACGACGTGCCGAACGAAGCGCGCGCCCTCGGCGTACTGGCGCATCTTCAGGTCGAGCCCGAACAGCCGCCGGATCAGCCGGTCGACCGGGCCCTGGCCACCCCGGCGGGCGTCGAACCGCTCGCGAATGACCGGCGTGCTCGGCACAACATCCGGAGCGACGTTGTCCATAACAAAGTCGCCGTGGCCTTCCAACAGGCTCATCAGCGCCTGCAGTCGCGTGAGCGCGGCGCGCTGCGCCGGGGTCTGGATGAGCTCGATGACGCTCGGCTGCGGCTCACCGGTGCGCCTGTTGCGCAGCGAGTCGAGGATCGCGCCCGACACCGCGCGGAGCCGGTCACGCAACGCGGCTGCGTCCAGGTCGCTCGCGTCGAGGAAGGCGCGAACCTCTGCGGCGAAGTGCGCGCGCAACCACGGAACAGCGGTGAACTGCGTGCGGTGCGTCGTCTCGTGCAATGCGACCCACATCCGGAAGTCGTGCGGATCGACGTCGAGCCGACGTTGCACCTCGACGATGTTCGGGGCGACCAGCGTCAGCCGTCCGGCACCCTCGCCCGGCGGTAGGAACAGCTCGTACTGCCCAAGCACCCGCGACGCGAGGTAGGCCATCAGCGCGCCGACCTGGAAGCCCGTGACGCGCGACCCGACGGCGTGCACGACACCGGTTGGCGATCCGCGACGCGCGGCCAGCTTCTCGAGCAGCGGCTCCAACGCGACCTGGAAGCCGGTGACGTTCGCCTGCACCCATCCGACGCGGTCGACGACCGTTGCGGCCGAGGCCGCGGCCGCGTCACCGGCGGGGAGATGCAGCCCGGTGTAGCCGCTGACATGTCGCTGCGCAATGGGCACGGCAGCGCGAAGTTCCGCGACGACGTCGGCGGCCTCGCTTGGACTGACCGCGGGCCCCGGACGCATGAGCCGGCGGGCCGTCGCGACCGCGAGATCCCAATCGACGAGCGACGTGACGCGCACGACTACTTCGTGCCGCCCCGGCGCTGGTTCGGGCGGAACGACCGGGCCTTCACGACGTAGAGCAGGACGGTGCCGGCAAGCGCGGCGCCGGCGCCGAGCATAAGCGCGCGGGCCATCCAGTACGTCCATGGCTTCGGCGCACCTAGCTCGCCGACCGGTGGCGGCGCCTCTGGCTGGCCGAGCAGCCGCGTCATCGCGTCCGCGGCGCGCATCGGCGCCAGCAGGACCAGGGCCAGCGTGGTCGTCAGCAATGCTCCGAACCGGCGCGTGCGCACGGCCGGGATGCTACCGACTCACGGCTAGCCCGCCGCGCCGCAGCCGCATGCCACGAGCCGCGCAACGGCGCGGTCGAGAGCAGCGGCCGCACGATCGACGTCGGTCGAGGGCACCTGGTCGGCGGCGGCCACGACGATAAGGATCCCGGCCGAGCGCGTGACGACGACGGCGGCCAGCGTGCTGACGTGGTTGAGGCTGCCGGTCTTGCCGCGCACCACGCCGATCCCCGCACGTCCGCCGACGTCGGCGAAACGGTCTTCGAGTGTGCCGGCGAAGCCTGCGGTCGACAGGCCGGTGAGCAGTGGGCGCAGCGCCGGGAGCTCGCGGTCGGTCCCCAGCCGGAGAACCCGGGCGAGGACGCCGGTCGTCAGGCGGTTCAACGGCGACAGCCCCGACGCGTCGACGAGGTGCACGGCGTCGACCGGTACTCCGAGGTCACCGACTGCGGCAGTGACCGCCGCCGCCGCGCCGGCGAAAGAGGTCGGCTGGCCGCGACGCAGTGCGACGAGGCGGCCGAGCGACTCCGCAAGGTCGTTGTCGCTGCGCAACAGCATGCGCTCGACGAGAACAGACACCGGTGGCGACGCGACACTTGCGACCGGCGTCGTGGGCACCGTTGCCCGCCCGCGGTCGACTCCGGCGTGCACGACGATGTGCCGCAGCGTGAGCGCCGCCGCGAAGCGGCGCCCGGCCGCGAGCCCAGGGTCAGCGAACCGGGCTGCGCGGTCGGGTCGGACGTGCCCACTGTCAACCTCGAGCGCGCGCACCGGGGCGACGTGCCCATCCGCGACGTACGACGGTCGCCACGCCGGGCCGGTCCGCGCGCCGACGAACAACGAGTCGTCGACCAGCACGCGTCCGGTCACGCGGGTGATGCCGAGCTCTTGCACCGCGCGCGCGAGGTCGTCGACCCGCGCGCTGGCCGGATAGCGCGCCGGGCGCGCGGCCGTGAGCGTCGGGTCGCCGCCGCCGACGAGGACGAGGTCGCCGCGGAGTACGCGCCCTACCACGGACCCGGTGCGTGCAACCTTCGTCTCGATGCGCGCGTCCGGCCCGAGGGTCGACAGCGTGGCCGCCGCCGTCAGCAGTTTCACCGTCGACGCCGGCACCATCGGCGTCCCCGCGTCGCGCTCGTAGCGCACCCCACCGTCGTCCGCGGTGACGGTCGCGCTGACGCGAGCGCCGAGCGCCACTGCGCGCAACGCCGGGTCGATCGCGGCGGCCACGCCGGCGGGCGTCGCACTCGACTCGCGGAGGGCGAGGCGCAACAGGTCGGGGACCGACGATGCCGTCGCGGCTGGCAGCGCGCCCGACGCGACCGGCGTAGCTGTCGTCGCGCTCGCCGTCGCCGACGCGCCGGCTCGGGGTCGGCCTGGGGTCGGCGGCTCGGCGAGACGCACGGCGACTGCTGCCACGCTGCCAGCAGCGACCGCGAGCGCGGCGGCCAGCGTCACGGCGTGCGACGTGCGCACGGGCCTCCCACGAAAATGGCGTCGATGGAGCCGGAGGCGAGGATTGAACTCGCGACCTATCGCTTACGAGGCGATTGCTCTACCACTGAGCTACTCCGGCGCGGGCGCCGAGTCTAACTACGCAGGTACGCCGGCCGGACCCGTCAGCCGGCCCGCAACGCGAGCGTCAGACGCTCTACGGCGAGCAGCGGTGCAGCGTTCGTCGCGAGCGCCTCGCGGCAGCGCAGGACCGCTTCGATGCGTCGCAGCGACGCCTCCGGCGAGTCGGCGGCAGCGCAGCGCGCGAGTGTCGGCGCGTGGTCGGCGTGGGTCAGCAGGTCGCTGGCGCCGAGCTGGAGCGAGAGCACGTCGCGGTACCACGCCGCTAGGTCGACGAGCGCGCCATCGAGAACGTCGCGCCGCGCGCGCGTCTCCTTCGACCGCGCGCGTTTCGCCGCCGCGGCCCGCGCGCCGCGGCGCGGTCCGGCGCCCGTCGGCTCATCTTCGTCGCCCTCAGGCCCGGTGTCGGCGTCGCCGGCCTCCGCGAGGGCGACGAGATCCGCGGCCGCGGCGAGGCACTCCGCGATCGTGCCGACGCGCGTCGCCGTCGCAAGCACTTCGCGGCGCTGGGTGCGGGCCGGCTCGCTCATCGCCAGCCGCTTCGCGCGGCCCACGTGTCCCTGCGTGGCGCGGGCGACCCAATGCGCCATCGCGGGGTCCACGCCGTCCCGGGCGACCAGCACGGCCGCCACGTCGTTCGCGGCCGGGAGCCGCAACGTCAGCGTGCGACACCGCGACCTGATCGTCGGCGGCAGATCCTCCGGGCTGGGCGCACACAGGACGAACACCGCGTGCGGCGCCGGCTCCTCGATCGCCTTCAGCAGCGCGTTGGCGGCCTGCTCCGTGAGACGGTCCGCGTCCTCGATGATGAGGACCTGCCAGGTGCCGCGCACCGGCGCGAGCGCGGCATCGCGAATGAGCTCGCGCGCGCGGTCGACCGGGATCGACAACCCCTCGGGTCGCTCCACGATGACGCTCGGGTGAGCCCCAGCGAAGACGGCGCGACAAGCGCCACATTCACCGCAGCCCGAGCCGTGGTCGCACTGCAGCCGCGCCGCGAACGCGCGCGCCGCGATGGACCGTCCTGACCCCGGCGGCCCGGTGACGAGCCAGGCGTGCGTCATCCCGTCGCCGCGCGCGGCTCGCTCGAGTGTGGCCACTGCGTCGGGTTGGCCGACGACGTCGGCGAAGACCGGCGCGGCCGCCGCTGTGGCTGTGCTCGTCATCGCGCCGTCGGCAGCGGCTCGGTAGCGGCGACCGGGCTGGCGATGCGCCCCGCGAGCCGCTCCAGCGTGTACGCCAGCAACCGGCTATGGACATCGTCCGGCGGCAGGGTTGCGTCGAGTTTGATGTAGCGGTGCGGTGCCCGGGCGGCAAGGGCGAGGAACGTGTGTCGCACGCGCTCGTGGAACTCCGCCGACTCGCCTTCGATCCGGTCGGTCGCGCCGCGCAGCCGGCGTAGACCGACCTGCGGCGGGACGTCGAGCAACACCGTGAGGTCGGGCGTGAGCTGCCCGGTCGCCCAGGCCGACAGGTGCTCGACGAAGTCCAGCGCCAGTCGGCGGCCCCCCGCCTGGTAGGCGAGCGACGAGTCGATGTAGCGGTCCGTGATCACTACGGCGCCGCCCTCGAGCGCCGGCCGCACGACCGAGGCGATGTGCTGTGCGCGGTCCGCCGCGTAAAGCAACGCCTCGGTGCGCGCGTCGATGTCGCTGCTGCGGTCGAGGAGCATCTCCCGAACGCGTTCCCCGGTCGGGGTGCCACCCGGCTCACACGTCACGACCACGTCGTAACCGCGGTCGCGCAGCTCCCGTGCCAAGAGCTGGACCTGGGTGGACTTCCCCGCGCCCTCGCCACCTTCGAACGCGATGAACAGGCCGGGGTACGCCGGTCGCATCATCGACGCGCCGCGCCGGCGCAGCGCTGCCCACAGCTCCCGCGGCAGCGATACGCCGGGGCGGTCGTCCATCTGCTTCAGTGCGACGACGCCGACAAGGGTGGCGAGGACGCCCGCGGAGAAGAGCGTGAGCGTGATGCCGTCCAAGCGCACCTGCGCGCGACCGACGGTGATGGCGTGCGCGCCGATGAAGCCGGACACGAACGGCGCCGCCGCCAAAACGACGAGCAGGTCGACGCGGACGAGCGACTGCACGAACGCGAACGTGCGCCCGCGCACCTCGTCTTCGACCTCGAGGCCGAGCAACGTGTACCCGGTGACCCACGCGATTCCCGCAAACGCGCCGACCGCAACGGTCGCGAGGAGCGCGAGGATGAGGTTGGGCAGTAGTGCCATGACCGCAAGCGAGACACCAGCCGCGAAGATCGACAGGCCGAACAGCCGACGCCGCGAGAAGTCACCGAAGATGCGAGGTCCGAGCGCCATCCCGCCGGCGAGCCCGGCGAACACAGCGCCGAACAGCAGGCCATAGGC
>JBHELW010000350.1:0-2155 GCA_046262915.1 Mycobacteriales bacterium
CACTACCCCGTCGTCGTGCGCCCGTCGTTCACCCTCGGCGGCAAGGGCGGCGGCATCGCCTACGACGAGAGCGACCTCCGGCGGATCGCGCACGACGGGCTCGTGGCGAGCCCCAGTCACGAGGTGCTGATCGAGGAGAGCATGCTCGGCTTGAAGGAGTACGAGCTCGAGCTGATGCGCGACCGAAACGACAACGTCGTCGTGATCTGCTCGATCGAGAACGTCGACCCGATGGGCGTGCACACGGGCGACTCGGTCACCGTCGCGCCCGCGTTGACACTGACCGATCGCGAGTACCAGCGGATGCGCGACGTCGCCATCGCGGTGATCCGTGCGGTCGGCGTCGACACCGGCGGCTCCAACATCCAGTTCGCCGTGCATCCGCAGACCGGCCGGCTCGTCGTCATCGAGATGAACCCGCGCGTTTCACGCTCGTCGGCGTTGGCGAGCAAGGCCACCGGCTTCCCGATCGCCAAGATCGCGGCCAAGCTCGCCATCGGCTACACCCTCGACGAGATCACCAACGACATCACGCGCGAGACACCGGCCAGCTTCGAGCCCAGCCTCGACTACGTCGTCGTCAAGGTGCCGCGCTTCGCCTTCGAGAAGTTCCCCGACGCCGACACGACCCTGACCACCACGATGAAGTCCGTCGGCGAGGTCATGGCGATCGGCCGCTCGTTCCCCGAGGCGCTGCAGAAGGCGCTGCGCTCGACCGAGCACGGCAGCGGCGGCCTGTGGTGCGCGCCCGACCCCGACGCGACGGTCGACGAGCTGCTGGCCGAGCTGCGCCGGCCGCACGACGGGCGGCTGCTCACCGTCGACCAAGCGTTGCGCGCCGGCGCGAGCGTCGACGACGTCAGCGCGGCGAGCGGCATCGACCCGTGGTTCGTCGACCAGCTCGCCGGGCTCGGCGCGCTCCGCGAGGACGTGCTGCGCTGCGTCAGCCTCGACTTCGTCGACGCGCCGACCCTGCGGCGCGCCAAGCGCGCGGGGGTGTCCGACCGGCAGCTCGCCGCGCTGCTCGATGCGACCGAGGCCGACGTGCGCGCGCGTCGTTGGGATCTCGGCGTACGACCGGTCTTCAAGACGGTCGACACCTGTGCCGCCGAGTTCGCGGCCGACACGCCCTACTACTACTCGACCTACGACGAGGAGACCGAGGTCCGCCCGTCGGACAAGCGCAAGGTGCTCATCCTCGGCAGCGGGCCCAACCGCATCGGCCAGGGCATCGAGTTCGACTATGCGTGCGTGCACGCGAGCTTCGCGCTCAGCGCCGCTGGCTACGAGACGGTCATGGTCAACTGCAACCCGGAGACGGTGTCGACCGACTACGACACCAGCGACCGGCTCTACTTCGAGCCGCTCACCGTCGAAGACGTCCTCGAGGTCTACCACGCAGAGGCCACCAGCGGTGACGTCGTGGGAGCAGTCGTCCAGCTCGGCGGGCAGACGCCTCTCCGCATTGCCCAAGCGCTCAAGGACGCCGGGGTGCCGATCGTCGGCACGTCACCGGAGTCGATCCACCTCGCCGAGGAGCGCGGTGCGTTCGGCGCGCTGCTGCGCGAGGCGGGACTCCCGGCGCCGCGGCACGGCGTCGCGACCTCCTACGCCGAGGCCAAGGCGATCGCGGACGAGATCGGTTACCCCGTGCTCGTGCGACCGTCGTACGTCCTCGGCGGGCGCGGCATGGAGATCGTCTACGACAGCGATCAGTTGCGTGACTACCTCGAGAAGTCAACGGCGCTCAATTCGCACGAGACGGTGTCACACCCCGTTCTGGTCGACCGCTTCCTCGAGGACGCGATCGAGATCGACGTCGACGCCCTGCATGACGGTGCCGAGACCTACATCGGCGGCGTCATGGAGCACATCGAGGAAGCCGGCATCCACTCCGGCGACTCCGCATGCGCGCTGCCGCCGATCACGCTCGGCCGCAAGGACATCGCCCGCATCCGCACGTCGACGGACGCGATCGCGCGCGCGGTCGGCGTACGCGGTCTGCTCAACGTGCAGTACGCGCTGAAGGACGACGTCCTCTACGTCCTCGAAGCCAACCCGCGGGCGTCGCGGACCGTGCCGTTCACGTCGAAGGTCACGGCCGTCCCGCTCGCCAAGGCCGCCGCGCGCATCATGCTCGGCACGAGCATCGCGA
>JBHELW010000351.1:0-2472 GCA_046262915.1 Mycobacteriales bacterium
GCACGAAGACCTACACCGCGATGGCGTTTCCGCCCGACCCCGGCAACTACGTGACGGGGACACTGTGCCGAGGGCTTAACCCGATGCACATGGGTGAACACCTGCACCCATTCAAGGCGCCCGCCCCGGGCGTCCTGGACGTGGTCCTCACGGGCTACATGGGTGACTGGGACCTGGCGATTCGCGACTCGGACGGCGACAACGCGGGTGAGTCGGGTTCGAACGCGATGCCACCCGTCACTCCCGGCGACGAGGAAGCCGTCGTCAAGGTGAAGCGCGCCGCCGACTTCACGATCGTCGCGTGCAACTGGGGAGGCGGGCCGACCGCCACCGTCAAGCTGACCTTCACCTTCGCCTAGGAGACTGCGATGCGTGCCGCTGTTGCCGCGATAAGCGGCGTGCTCATCCTTGGCGTTGGCGTTTCGCCGGCCGTTGCCAAGAAGAAGCCGAAGCCCAAGCCGATCAGCGGCAGCTATCAGGCGATGGCGCTGCCAGACCCGGGCAACGAGGTGTCGGGCACGCTGTGCCGGGGCGTCAGCCCGACCGCATGGGGCGAGCATCTGCACGACTTCAAGGCACCTGCTGCCGGCGTTCTAGACGTGACGCTGACCGGCTACTCCGGCGACTGGGACCTTGCAATCCGTGATCCCGACGGTGACAACGCCGGCGAGTCGGGTTCGGGGCAGTACCCGCCGGTGATGGGGCGCGACGAGCAGGCCGTGGTCAAGATCAAGAGGGCTGCCACCTACACAATCGTCGCGTGCAACTGGGCGGGCTCGCCGACCGCGACGGTCAAGTACACGTTCACGTTCTCGTAGCCGACGCCCGCTACTGCGACGGCGGCTCGAACTTTGTCGTGCGTGCCATGCCCGCAGCGCGTCCCTTGCCGGCGATGACCAGCGCCATCTTGCGGGACGCCTCGTCGATCATCTCGTCGCCGAGCATGACCGCGCCGCGCTTCCCACCTGCTTCCGACGTGTAGTAGTCGTAGGCGTCGAGGATGAGCTCGGCGTGGTCGTACTGGTCCTGCGTCGGCGAGTAGACCTCGTTCGCGGCGTCGATCTGGCCGGGGTGCAGCACCCACTTGCCGTCGAACCCCAGAGCAGCTGATCGCTTCGCGACCGCCGTAAAGCCTTCGACGTCCTTGATCTGCAGGTAGGGACCGTCGATCGCCTGCAGGTTGTATGTCCGTGCGGCCATGAGCAGCCGCATGAGGATGTAGTGGTAGGGGTCGCCGTCGTAGTCGGGATGCGGTGCGCCGACGACGAGCGACTTCATGTTGATGCTCGCCATGAAGTCGGCCGGCCCGAAGATGATCGTCTCCGTGCGCGGTGACGCGGCCGCGATCTCGTCGACGTTGACGAGACCTTTGGCGTTCTCGATCTGCGCCTCGATGCCGATCCGACCCACGTCGAGGCCAACCGTCTCTTCGATCTGCGTCAGCAGCATGTCGAGCCACTGCACCTGCGCGGCGGTCTGGACCTTGGGCAGCATGATGCCGTCGAGGTTGGCGCCCGCGCCCTCGACGATCGTGATGACGTCACGGTAGGTCCACTTCGTCGTCAGGTCGTTCACGCGGACGACGCGGACCTTGTCGCCCCAGTCGCCGTCGTTGAGCGCGGCGACGACGTTGGCGCGCGCCTCTTCCTTGGCCAGCGGCGCGACCGAGTCCTCCAAGTCCAGGAAGACCTGGTCTGCGGGCAGACCCTGAGCCTTGCCGAGCATCTTCGGCGACGACCCGGGGACGGCCAGGCATGAGCGCCGCGAACGCAACGAACCCATGGCCGAATGCTACCGACGGGCAGGATGGGGTATCGCCAGCACGAACTCCTCAACACCAGTCGCTGTCGAAGGGGTCACCATGCCGCGTCGCCACGTCGTCGCCGCGATCGTCGCCTGCGCGGGGCTTTCCCTCGTTGCGCTCGCGCCGGCTGCCACCTCGGCGCCGAAGTCACTCGCGTTCTCCAAGCCGGTCGGCCTGAGCTCGTTCGCGCCCGCGCGTACCGTCGTCGGCGACGAGTACTCGGTCCAGGACACACAGAGCCCGGCGACGCATGAGTGGGCGGGCGAGCCGAGCATCCAGGTGGACCGCAGCGGCACGATCTACATCGCCGGCGTGTGCTGCGTGGTGGCGGCGTCGCCGGTCTGGGCGTCGCACGACGGCGGTAAGACGTTCGCGGAGATGGAGACGCCGGGACACATCCGTGAATGGGGTGTCGGGGCCGAGGGCGAGCTCGCGACGGACGACAAGGGCACCGTCGTGTTCACCGACACGTTCATCCCGAGCATGCTGACGACGGTTTGGTCCGACCACGGCAAAACCTGGCAGCGCACCAGCCCGTCGAGCGGCGTCGTCCCGGGCATGAACGACCGGCCGTGGCTCGCCTGGACGCCACAGGCGCTCTACCTGTACGTCAACTACAGCGCCTACGTGCAGACGTACTCGTCGACGGACATGGGTCTGACGTGGAA
>JBHELW010000352.1:0-1075 GCA_046262915.1 Mycobacteriales bacterium
CGTAACAACGCCCGACACCCGCCGCTCATCTCCACTTGACTGGCTGGGACTACCGCGACACGCCGATGAGGCGGTAGTGCTGCCCAGTCAAGTGGCGATGGGGGGATGCGGCACTACGTCGACGGTCCTAGACCGACGGGCCGTCGAGGCCGGGCACGCCGGTCTGCCCTTCCTCCTTACGCCGGCGCGTCCACTCGCGCATGCGCTGCGGGTAGCCGACGGCGGCCACGTCGTAGACCGGAATGCCGAGCCGCCGGCCGAGGTCAGCCGCGGCCTTCTCGCCCTCGACCCGACGCCGCGTCCACTCCCCCGTCGCCGCGACGAGCGCGACGGTCGTCTCGGTGACGGTCGTCCGCGGCTCGACGTAGGCCTCGACACCTGGTCGCGTCCGCGCGAACTCCTCGAGGTGCGCGAGGTCGCTGGAGTCGGCGCCACGCAGCGTGCCCGCCCGGCGGCGACGGAACAGCGCCATCGGCGTCGGCACCTCTCGCTCGGCAGCCTCGAACTGCGACAACGATCCCAGACGCGCGCGCGTTCCGCCGCATGGCAGCGCGCGGAGCGCGAGAGATACCGTTGAGACGGCAACCGTTCGCCGTACGACGACAGGAGCGCCTGTGCCCAGCCCGAGCGGCAGCGAGACGGTCGACATCGTCGTCCTCGGTGGCGGGAGCGGCGGCTACGCGTGCGCGCTGCGCGCCGCGGAGCTCGGCAAGTCGGTCGTGCTGGTCGAGAAGGACAAAGTCGGCGGCACCTGCCTGCACCGCGGCTGCATCCCGACGAAGGCGCTGCTGCACGCGGCCGAGATCGCCGACGGCGCCAAGGAGAGCGCGAAGGTCGGCGTGAAGGCGACGTTCGACGGCGTCGACGTCGACGCGCTGCATGCCTACAAGAACGGCGTCGTCAAGAAGCTCTACGGCGGGCTGGCCGGTCTCATCAAGAGCCGCAGCATCGAGACGGTTGTCGGCGAGGGGCGGCTGACCGCGGCCGACACCGTCACCGTGGGCGACCGCGTCATCAAGGCGCGCAACGTCGTGCTGGCCACGGGCTCGGTGCCCCGCTCGCTGCCGGGGCTCGA
>JBHELW010000353.1:0-8093 GCA_046262915.1 Mycobacteriales bacterium
GAACGTCTCCCACTGGAAGCTGCCGTCGAGCCAGTCGGAGTACCAGCCCGCGATCTGCCCGCTGCCCGCGTCCGGCATGACGAAGATCGCCTCGCAGCGTGCCGTCAGCCGCAGCAGGTCACCGCGCGCCGGGTTGGTCCAGGTGGTCTCATCGTCGCCGACGCCGTGCAGGACGTAGAGGACCGGGTAACGCCGCCGCGGGTTGTAGTCGGCGGGTACGACGACCCGAACGGCGGTGTGCCGCACGTGTACCGAGCGCGGGACCGCGACCGTGCAGGTGCGCTCGCGGCCCGCGCCCGTGCACGTCATCGCGCCACTCGCCGCGCGTCCCACGGCGCCTGACGGCAAGACAGCGAGCGCGACCGTCGTGACGACCGCGCGCCGAAATGCGACAGGTACCATCAGGGTCTCCCATTTCCTCCGGCGGAGACTTCGCCCCGCGCCGCTGCGCGTCCTGCGTCGTTACTCCGAGAGGACGTCATCTGTCTCGCTTGGTCGAGCCGGCACCGCTCGGAAGGATTTCCATGTTCTCGCAGGTAGCGTCGCGCCGCGCGCGGCTGACGGCCGGTGGGCTCGGCATCGCACTGGTCGCGTCCGCGCTGCTCGCCGGCCCGTTCGCCAGCGCAGCAAAGGCGGACCAGACGATCGTCGTCCCGTCGCGCCCCGGCACGTCGGGCGTCGGCTGGGAGGGCACGATCCCCGCCGGTGCCGAGGTGCTGCTCGTCGGCGACCCGCTCGGCGTGTGCGACATCAGCGACCCCACGGTGGGCGACCGGCACACGATCGAGATCAAGTTCGGCAAGAACAAGCCCGACAAGCGCCTCGACGTCACAGCGATGTTCTCGATCGACTGGGGCACGCCCAACGGCGGCATCGAGGACGAGCACCTGATCGTCCTCGACCCGCACGGCGCGGTCGTCGGCGACTCCGACACCGGGGGCCAGAACTACGAGTCCGCACCGGTGACCCTGGTCGAGGCGGGCGTTTACACCGTCATCGCCTGCCCGTTCCAGAACCCAACGGAGAAGCCCTACATCGGGCAGCTGAAGATCCACGTCACGAAGCCGAACGTGCGCGTCGCCAAGGGCGTGCACGCTCCGTCGTATCACCAGTTCACCGCGCCGAACGCGCTCGCCAAGCATGCGGGCGAGCCGTCGATCGGCAACAACTGGAAGTCCGACGCGACGATGTTCGAGGCGCTGACCGAGACCTACCGCGTGAGCTTCGACGACAAGCGCAAGACGTCGACGTGGCTCGACGTCAGTGGGACCACGACATCGATCGAGACCCTCGACCCGATCCTGTTCACCGATGGCCCGTATGGCCGCACCTTCGTCTCGCAGCTGTTCCTCGCATGCAGCGCCGCCGCGTTCAGCGACAACGACGGCGTGACCTGGGTCCCGAGCCAGGGCTGCGGCGAGGGCACGGCCTTCGACCACCAGACCATCGGCGGGGGCGCCTACCCCGAGCCGTTGGGACCGGCGAACAGCGCGCCGGGCTACCCGCGGGCGGTGTACTACTGCGCGCAGGGCGCGGTTGCCGCGCTCTGCGGCCGCTCGGACGACGGCGGTCTGACCTTCGGCCCCGGCGTGCCGGCGATGACGACGCAGTGCGGCGTGCTCCACGGCCACGTCAAGGTCGGGCCGGACGGGACGGTCTACCTTCCCGCCAGCAACTGCCACGGCAAGCAGGGCGTGTCGGTGTCGACCGACGCCGGCAGCACGTGGACGGTGCGGATCATCCCCGACTCGCTGGCGGGCACGTCCGACCCGTCGGTCGGCGTCGGCAGCGACGGCACGGTCTACTTCGGCTACTCCGACGGCAGCGGCAAGGCGAAGGTCGCCGTCTCCCACGACCGCGGGGCGACGTGGGGCCCGAGTGCCGACGTCGGCGCACCGCTCGGCGTGCACTCGACGGAGTTCGCCGTGGTGACCGCCGGTGACGGCGACCGCGCGGCGTTCGGCTTCCTCGGCACGAACACCGACGGCGACTTCCAGGGCGCGCACTTCGGCGAGGACCGCAAGGGCAACAACTACACCGGCGGGTCGTGGCACATGCTCATCGCCACGACTTACGACGGCGGCAAGACCTGGACGACCGTCGACTCGACCCCGAAGGATCCGGTGCAGCGCGGCTGCATGTGGAACCGCGGCGGTGGCTCCAAGTGCCGCAACCTGCTCGACTTCAACGACATCACGATCGACAAGATGGGCCGCGTGCTGCTCGGCTTCGCCGACGGCTGCACGACCTACACCGGCTGCGCCAAGTCACGTGACGTCGGCGACAACCAGCGTGAGGACCACGGCGCGATCATCCGTCAGCTCACCGGCAAGACGCTCTTCAAGGCCTACGACGGGAAGCTCCCCCGCTAGCAACGGCGCCGCGCCCGGAATGCTTGCCGATGCAACTTCGTTGCCTCGGGTAGAGACTGACCTGCGCCGCGTTCGCTGGAGGCCGCCGTGCCCGCCGTAACCGTCGAAGACGTCACTGTCCTGCCCCGCATCGCCGTGCCCGACCCGGCCGTCGCGGAGCAGCGTCCGGTGCGCAGCGTCACCACTGCACCGCGCGGGTTCGAGGGCGAGGGGTTCCCGGTGCGGCGCGCGTTCGCCGGCGTAGACCTCGCGGACCTCGACCCGTTCATCCACCTCGACCAGATGGGTGAGGTCGACTACGGGCCGGGTGAGCCGAAGGGCACGCCGTGGCACCCGCACCGCGGCTTCGAGACCGTGACCTACATGATCGACGGGATCATCAAGCACAACGACTCGCTCGGTGGTGGCGGGGTCATCAGCGACGGCGACACCCAGTGGATGACCGCGGGCCAGGGCATCCTGCACATCGAGACGCCGCCCGAGGACCTCGTCGCGAGCGGCGGGCTCTTCCACGGCCTGCAGCTGTGGGTCAATCTGCCCAAGGCGCAGAAGTGGGTCGACCCGCGCTACCAGGACCTCTCGCGCAAGGACGTCGTGCTGCTGTCCTCCGACGATGGCGGCGCCCTCGTCCGCGTGATCGCCGGCGACATCGCGGGCCACCAGGGGCCGGGTTCGACCTACACACCGATCACGCTCGTGCACGCGACGCTCTCCCCCGGCGCGCGGCTCGTGCTGCCGTGGCGCCGCGAGTTCAACGCGCTCGCCTACGTGCTCGCCGGTCGCGGCACGGTCGGCACCGAGCAGCGTCCGGTCGAGATGGGGCAGCTGACCGTCTTCGGTCCGGGGGACGCCATCACGCTCGGCGCCAGCGAGAAGCAGGAGACCCGCTCGCGCAACCTCGAGCTGCTCGTCCTCGGCGGCCGCCCGATCCGCGAACCCGTCGCGTGGATGGGCCCGTTCGTCATGAACACCAAGACCGAGGTGCTGCAGGCGTTCGAGGACTTCGACAAGGGCCGGCTCGGCACGATCCCGGCCGTGCACGACGCCCCGACGAACCTCGTCGTCCGCGAGACCGACGCCGCGCTCGACTAACCCAGGCCGGTAGCGGGAAGAGCCCGCGCGTGAGTCGCGACGTCGGACGCTTCCTCATCGCCGCGGGTGTGCTGCTTGCGCTCGTCGGTGCGCTCGCGTGGACCGGCGCGCTGTCGTGGTTCGGCCGGCTGCCCGGTGACGTGCGGGTGGAGCGGACGCACACACGCGTCTACGCGCCGTTCGCGTCGATGCTGTTCATCTCGCTGCTGCTCAGCGCACTCACCTGGCTCTTCCGGCGGTGACGCCGCTACCCTGCCGCCCACACGTCGTCGACGAGGGGGCTGGGCATGGTTGAGAAGAGCGAGCACGCCGCGGGGTCGCGCATCTGGGTCGACCTCGGCAGCCCGGACGTCAGCGCGTCGTCCCGCTTCTACGCCGAAGTGTTCGGCTGGGAGACCGGCGAGGCCGGCGACCCGGAGACGACCGGCGGCTACGCGATGTTCCTGCTCCGGGGGAAGAACGTCGCGGGCCTGGCCCCGTTGATGTCGGAGGGCCAGCCACCGGCGTGGACCTCCTATGTTGCGACGGACGACGTCGACAAGACAGCGGAGCTCGTCACCTCCAACGGCGGCAACGTCGTGATGCCGCCGATGGACGTGCTGGACTCCGGCCGGATGGGGTTGTTCACCGACCCGACCGGCGCAGTCTTCGGGGTCTGGCAGCCGCAGAAGCACATCGGGGCCGAGATCGTGAACGAGCCGGGCGCCGTGTGCTGGTTCGAGCTGACGTCGCGCGACACCACCGCTGCCAGCGCGTTCTACCCCGAAGTCTTCGGCTGGACGGCAGACACGAGCTCAATGGAGGAGATGAACTACACGGTCTTCAAATCCGGTGACCAGGACGTGGCCGGCCTGATGGGCACACCGGACCAGGTGCCGGCCGAGATCCCGTCGTACTGGATGCCGTACTTCGAGGTCGCCGACACCGACCACACGGTGGCGACCGCGGAGGCGAACGGCGCGTCCGTGATACTGCGCGCGCACGACGTACCCACGGTCGGCCGGATCGGCATCCTGCGCGACCCTCACGGCGCGACGTTCGGCGTGCTGCAGGCAACACCGGCGTAACCGACGCGGTGGCCCGCCACCATCGACAATGGGGCGTGCTGCTCGCCGACATCGCGTCAACCTCGTCTGCCGTCGCCTCGACCGCGTCACGACTGCGCAAGGTCGAGCTGATCGCCGCGTGTTTGCACCGCGCGGCACCCAATGAGGTCGGGGTCGTCGTCTCCTATCTCGCCGGCGCACTGACGCAGCGCAAGACCGGGGTCGGCTACGCCGCGCTACGCGACCTCCCGCCGCCGGCGACGACGCCGACACTCGGCGTCGTCGAGGTCGACGGGACCTTCGACCGAATCGCCGCCTGCGCCGGTGCCGGGTCGCAGACCGAGCGGCGGCGGCTACTCGTTGAACTCTTCGGGCGCGCGACGGCCGACGAGCAGCGCCTGCTCGTCGGGTTGCTCGGCGGTGAGCTGCGCCAAGGCGCGCTGGAGAGCGTCGTCACGGACGCGGTCGCGAAGGCGACCTCGTTACCGCTCGCGGACGTCCGGCAGGCGGTGATGCTCCGCGGGGCACTGGCGCCGGTCGCTGCCGGGTTGCTCCGCGACGGAGCGGACGCGCTGGCGCAGTTCCGGCTCGAGGTCGGCCGCGCGGTGAAGCCGATGCTCGCCTCCCCCGCCGCCGATATCGACGACGCGCTCGCGCGCATCTCCCCCGCTGCCGTGGAGTGGAAGCTCGACGGGATCAGGGTGCAGGTGCACCGAGCCGGCGACCAGGTCCGCGTGTTCACGCGCAGCCTGGACGACATCACCGCGCGCGTCCCCGAAGTCGTCGCCGGCGTCCGCGACCTGGCGGCGCACGCGATCGTGCTCGACGGCGAAGCCGTCGCGCTGCGCGACGACGGTCGGCCGCGGCCGTTCCAGGAAACCGGCAGCCGGACGGCGACCCGCAGCCCCGCCACGATGGCGGTCATGGCGTGGTACTTCGACCTGCTGCACCTCGATGGCATAGACCTGCTCGGTCAGCCCGAGGCGGACCGCGCCGCGGCGCTCGCGACCGCCGTCCCGGAGTCGATGCGGATCCCTCGACTCGTAACGGCGGACGTCGAGGCGGCGCGGGGATTCGCCGACGATGC
The DNA here is from genome assembly GCA_046262915.1 of Mycobacteriales bacterium. Classification (GTDB taxonomy): domain Bacteria; phylum Actinomycetota; class Actinomycetes; order BP-191; family BP-191; genus JBHELW01. The sequence continues at coordinate 5,598 of JBHELW010000353.1, forward strand.
CCTGCGCCGCGGCCACGAAGGCGTCGTCGTGAAGTCACTCGACGCGCCCTACGAGGCCGGCCGCCGCGGCGCGTCCTGGCTCAAGGTGAAGCCCGTCCACACGCTCGACCTCGTCGTCCTCGCTGCCGAGTGGGGACACGGCCGGCGGCGCGGCTCGCTCTCCAACCTGCACCTCGGCGCACGTGACCCGGCGACCGGTGGGTTCGTCATGCTCGGCAAGACCTTCAAGGGGCTGACCGACGAGATGCTGCGTTGGCAGACCGAGCGCCTGCTCACGCTGGAAACCGAACGGAACGACTGGCAGGTCTTCGTGCGCCCCGAGCTGGTCGTCGAGATCGCCTTCGACGGCGTGCAGACCTCGCCGCGCTACCCCGGCGGCGTCGCGCTCCGGTTCGCCCGCGTCCTCCGCTACCGGGAAGACAAGTCCGCGGCCGAAGCGGACACGCTCGAGACGGTCCGCGCCTTCCGCAGCTGACGACGCGGGGTCGGCTTCGTCGCCGCCTCCCCTGCCCCGCCTCCGCCTCCGCCCCCTCGCCTCTCCCGCCGCCTCCCCGGCCGCCCGACCGCTGGCGCGCTATTGAGGCTTTCGCTGCTCTGCGACTCCACGAGTCGCAGAGCGAAAACGCGCGACTCGTTCAATAGCTGCGACGCCGAAACGGTTAGCGAACAGGCAACCACGCCACGAGGACCGTCGGGCCGAGGTGGGGTCGAGTCGCGCCCGCCGTCGATTGCGCCCGCCGTTGAGTGGCGCCAGCGTGCGACTCGACCGCGACTAGTTGAGCGACGGGTCGTCGGGGAACGTCGCGAGCATTCGCAGGTCGCCGCGCTGCCGGCGTAGCACGTCACGCCAGAGGCGGTCGGGCTGTGTCGTCAGCACGTCGCCGACCTCCGCCGGCACCACGAACCACGCCGCCAGTCCCATCTCGAACTCGAGCTGGGCGGTGTCCCAGCCGGCGTAACCGGCGAAGACGCGGAGCTCGTCGACGTCGCTCTCGACGTCATTCACGTTGCGCTCGAGGTCGACGATGGCCACTCCCTCGACCGGCTGCGGGCCGCTGACCGCGGCGCGCCGTGCGCGCCGCACGCGGCCGAGACAGATGGCGGCCTGCGGCGACACCGGCCCGCCCATGAAGGCGACGTCGGGCAGCGCGACGACATCACCCCAGTCCGGCAGGACCTCGACGAGCGGCGTGTCGCTCGGCCGATTGAGGATGACGCCTACGGCGCCGTCGTCGTTGTGGTCGAGCACGAACACCACCGCGCGCCGGAAGTTGGGATCTTCTAGCGTCGGCGAGGCGACGAGCAGCTGTCCGCGCAGCGAGGTCGTGATCGTCACGACGCCAGTGTTCCCCGATCGGCGAGTGGAAACTCAGCCGTCGAGCGCGACACACTCGACGCGTGGCGGTGACCACCCTGGCCCCGACGGCGTTCGACGCCGTCCAGCGGCGACTGCCCGAAGCCTGGACGGCGGACCTGCCCACCTCGGCCACAGAGCGCGTCGTGATCGCGCTGCCGTCCTACTCCGTCCACGAGCAGCTGCTCGCGCACTACGCCGACCGGCTCCCGGCGCTCGAGCAGCGCTACCTGTTCAGCCTGTTGCTGCTGCAGAACCCCGCCCGCCGGGTCGCCTACATCTCCAGCGCCGTCACTCCGCCGTACCTCATCGACTATTACCTCCGCCTGTTGCCGGGGCTCGACAGCGACGAGATTCGCAACCGGATCCTCGTCGTCAGTGTCGGCGACATGGGCGCGGCCCCGCTGTCGAAGAAGCTGCTCGCTCGACCGGACATCGTCGCGGCGATCCGCGAGTTCGTCGGTGACCGGCTGGCGATGATCGAGGCGTTCAACGTGACCGAGCTCGAGGAGGAGGTCGCGGTCCGGATCGGCGCACCGATCTACGGCGCCGCGGCCCGGTTGTGGCCGCTCGGCACGAAACGCGGCAGCCGTCGGCTCTTCGCCGAAGCCGGCATCGCCCACCCGCCGGGCCATGAGCTGCTCAGCCTCGACGACTGCGCCGCGTCGATCTCCAAGATGCGCGCGGCCAATCCCACGCTCTCTGCCGTCGTCGTCAAGCTCGACGACAGTGGCGCCGGCGACGGCAATGCCGTGATCGACCTGCACGGCCTCCCGGACGCGGGCACCGCCGATGAGATGGACGCCATCGGCGTGCGGCTGCAGGCGCTACCGGGGTGGTACGTGCAGACCCTCACCGAGGGCGGCATCGTCGAGGAGCGCGTCGATGGCGACGACTTCCGCAGCCCGAGCGTGCAGCTGTCCATCACGCCGTACGGCGACGTCAACGTGCTGTCGACGCACGACCAGATCCTCGGCGGGCACCAGGGGCAGGTCTACCTCGGGTGCACCTTCCCCGCCGACCCGGCCTACGCGTCGCAGATCGCGGCCGACGCCCGCAAGGTCGGCACGCTGCTGGCGCGCGAGGGCGTCGTCGGCCGGTTCGCGGTCGATTTCGTGACGGTCCGCCGCGGCACGAAGTGG
>JBHELW010000354.1:0-3882 GCA_046262915.1 Mycobacteriales bacterium
AGGACCTCCGACTCGGCACGCTCGCGCGTGGTGTACCAGCCGACGTCGACGGGCGAGTCCGCGAACACCTCGTCCGCCGCGGCCATCCACCGCTCGTACGAGAAGTGCTCGCTCCAGCCGTCGAAGCGCCCGCCGTCCGCCGACACCTTGCGGATGACCGCGCCCACCCGCCGATCGCCGCGGGAGAGCAGACCCTCGACGATGCCCGGCTTGCCGTCGTGGTAGCGGAATCCGATCGCGCGGTCGCGGCCGAGCGCGTCGCGCAGCAACCGCAGCCGACGGTCGGTCGACTCATGGTCGAGTTGCCCAGCCCACTGGAACGGCGTGTGCGGCTTCGGCACGAAGCCGCCGATCGACACCGTGCAGCGGATGTCGCGCTGTCCCGTCGCCTCGCGTCCGGCCTTGATGACGGCCTTCGCCAGGTCGGCGATCTCGAGCACGTCCTCGTCGGTCTCGGTGGGCAGCCCGCACATGAAGTAGAGCTTCACGTGCCGCCAGCCGCCGGCGTAGGCGGTCGTCACAGTGCGGATCAGGTCGTCCTTGCTCACCATCTTGTTGATGACCCGGCGCAGTCGTTCGCTGCCGCCTTCCGGCGCGAATGTGAGCCCGCTACGTCGGCCGTTGCGCGCGAGCTCGTTCGCCAGCGTCACGTTGAACGCGTCGACCCGTGTGCTCGGCAGCGACAGCGACACCTGCTGCCCGGCGTAGCGATCGGCGAGCCCCTTCGCGATCTCGCCGATCTCGGAGTGATCGGCGCTCGACAGCGAGAGGAGCCCGACCTCCTCGTAGCCCGTTGCGTCGAGCCCGGCCGTGACCATCTCGCCGATGCCGGTGATCGAGCGCTCGCGCACGGGGCGCGTGATCATGCCGGCCTGGCAGAACCGGCAGCCGCGCGTGCACCCGCGGAAGATCTCGACGCTCATCCGCTCGTGCACCGTCTCGGCGAGCGGGACGAGCGGCTGCTTCGGGTAGGGCCATTCGTCGAGGTCCATGACCGTGCGCTTCTGCACCCGGAATGGCACGCCCGCGCGGTTGGGCACGACGCGCTTGATGCGCCCGTCGGGGAGATAGTCGACGTCGTAGAACGACGGCACGTAGACGCCCGGCACCTGCGCGAGCCGCAGCAAGAGCTCCGCTCGTTCGGCTGCGCCGCCGGCCTTCCACTCGCGTACGACGGCACTGATGTCGAGCGCGACCTGCTCGCCGTCACCGAGCACGGCCGCGTCGATGAACTCGGCAATCGGCTCGGGGTTGAACGCCGCGTGCCCGCCCGCGACGACGATCGGATCGCCGCTGCCGCGGTCACGCGCGGCGATGGGAATGCCGGCGAGGTCGAGCGTCGTGAGCAGGTTCGTGTAGCCGAGCTCGGTGGAAAACGACACGCCCAGCAGGTCGAACGCGCGGACCGGCCGGTGGGCATCGACCGTGAACGCCGGGACGTCGTGCTCGCGGAGGAGCGCCTCCAAGTCCGGCCACACGGCGTAGCAGCGTTCGGCCAGCACATCGGCCTGCTCGTTCAGCACCTCGTAGAGGATCATGACGCCCTGGTTCGGCAGCCCGACCTCGTACGCGTCGGGATAGAGAAGCGCCCAGCGCACTGCCGTCGAGTCCCAGTCCTTGACGGTGGAGTTGAGCTCGCCGCCGACGTACTGGATCGGCTTCTGCACGCGCGGGAGCAACGGCTCCAACCGCGGGAACAGCGATTCCATGCGAGTGCGCCAACCCTCCGGCAGCCAGGGTGATCGCTGTTGAGGCTACCCGCGCATCGATGCCGGCAGGTCAGTCGAAGGCGTTGCTGCGCATATGCACGTTGCATAGCAGACCGACCGCGAGCATGTTCGCGAACATCGACGACCCCCCGTAGGACACGAACGGCAGCGGGAGCCCGGTCACCGGCATGATGCCGACGGTCATGCCGATGTTGATGAAGCTCTGGAACGCGAACCACGACACCACGCCCGCGGCGACGAGCGCACCGAACTTGTCACCTGCCAGCTGCGCGATGCGCATGCCGCGCCAGAGCACGACCCCGAGCAGCATGAGCAAGGTGCCCGCTCCGACGAAGCCGAGCTCCTCGCCCGCGACGGTGAACACGAAGTCGGTCTGCTGCTCGGGAACGAACTGACCCTTGGTCTGTGTCCCCTTGAACAGCCCCTTGCCGAACGGTCCCCCGGACCCGATCGCGATGCGCGCCTGCGTCGTGTTGTAGCCGAAGCCGCGCGGGTCGACCTTGGGGTTGGCGAACGCGGTGAACCGCTTCTCCTGGTAAGGCTTGAGCAGGTGGAAGTGCAAGATCCCGAACCCGCCGAGCGCGCCCGCGAGGACCAGCCCGGCGACCCACCGCGTCGGCGCCCCCGACACCGCGAGCACGCCGAGGATGATGAAAACGAAGACCATCACCGTGCCGAGGTCGGGCTGCAGCATGATCAGGCCCATTGGTACGGCGGCCAGCGCGAGCACGAGCAGCACGTCGCCGTCGCGCGGCTCGTCCTCGTTGTCGCGCTTCTCGCCGAGGATCATCGCCATGCCGACGACGAGGGCGACCTTCGCGAACTCCGACGGCTGCAGCTGGAACGGGCCCATGACGAACCACGAGTGCGAGCCGTTGATCGTCGCGCCGAGCGGCGAGAGCACCGCCACCAGACCGACGCACGACGCGACGTAGACGATCGGCGCATACGCGCGAAGCATCCGGTAGTCGACGAGTGCCGCGACCGCGCCGAGCGCGAGGCCGAGCACCAGGTTGAGGATGTGACGCTTGAGGAACGCCTGTGGGTCGAGGTTGCGCGTCTCGAGGCTGTCGCGCGTGGCCGACCAGACGAGTAGCGCACCGAGGATCGACAACGCCAGGACGGCGAACACCAGCAGCCAGTCGAGCCGGCGCAGCGGCGACTCGCGGTCGAAGGCGCGCTCACGCAGCGACTCGCGATGGCGCAGCGGGACCGGCGAGATGCGTGGTGTCGCCGGGTAGTCGGTTACCACACCGCCCGCCTACGCCGGGCGTCGTCGAGCGCCGGCGAAGTGCCCAACGCTGCGGGCGCGGGCGCGGTGGACGGCGGCACCGACGGGCGCGCCACGCTGCCGTCGGGCAGCACGCGCGGCAGTGCGGTCGGTGTCTCGCCGTGCGGCAGCGCGGCCGGTCGTCCGCCGAGGCCGTACATGCCCTCCCAGATCTCGCGGACAGTCGGCGCCGCGACGCGACCACCCTGACCGGCCTGCTCGACCATCACCAGCACGACGTACTTGGCCGGCTGACCCGGACGGCCGCCGAACGACGCGAACCATGACGTGTCCTGCTTCCGGACCAGCGGGTCACGCGGGTGCGCGCGCTTCTCGTAACCGGACTCCGCAGTACCGGTCTTGCCCGCAACCTCGACCTGGCCGAACGGGAACCCACGGAAGGCGGTCTGCGCGGTCCCCGTCTTCGTGACGTCGGACAGCGCGGAGCGGATGTAGCGCAGATACGCGTCGTCGACACCGAGCCGGCCGCGGACCTTGGGATTGACCCGCTGCAGCACCTTCTGCCCGGCCCCCACGACTGCCTTGGCGAGCCGTGGCGCGTAGATCGTCCCGCCGTTCGCCAGCGCGGTGTAGGCGACGGCGAGCTGCAGTGGCGTGACGGCGGTCTCGCCCTGGCCGATGTATTGGAGCACCTCGTCGCCCGGCAGCCACTTGTCGCCGTCGGCGCAGTTGTCGCGCTGGATGCCGCGGATGTAGGGATCCGGGTTGGTCTGCGCGTCCCGGCAGTAGTAGGCCTTGAGCTCCTTGTAGCGCGCGATCTTGTACTCGCGGTCGAGCACCTTGCCGCGCAGGTCGTTGCTGAGGTCGACGCCGGTGGAGCTGCCGATCCCGAACTTGCGCGCGGTCGTCGCGAGCGCCTCG
>JBHELW010000355.1:0-1996 GCA_046262915.1 Mycobacteriales bacterium
AGGGTGCCCGCAGCGTCGATCGTCATCCAGTTGAAGCCCGAGATGAACGACTCGTCGGCGCCGCCGATGTGCACCGGGTGGCTGACGAAGCCGCCCTCCTCGAGCTTCGCGACGTAGAGCCGGTTGGCGATCCCGACCGGCGGGTGGTTGAGGTAGCTGTCCTCGCCGCCAATCCCGTAGAGGACGTACACCGCGCCAGTGCGTGGATCGACGGTGATGTGGTCGAGGTAGGCGTCCTGGTTCGTCACGAACGCCTCGACCGGCGTCGGCTCAGTGCCGCCGGCGGCCGCGGGCACGACGCCGGTGCCGTAGACCAGCACGGGGGTTGGCGGTGACCCGAAGCTGCGGCCGCCGTCGTGCGACGTGAACAGGTATGGCACGCCGTCGAAGCCTTTCGCGACGACGTAGACGACGTTGCGCCCGAAGTGGTCGAGCCACGGCCGGTCGTAGACGTCGGTCTGGATCACCGTAGTCGTCCACGACGTGCCCCGGTTGGTCGACCGGTGCACGTAGATGCCGTTGCGCAACGACAGGTCAACGGCCACGACCGTGCTGTTGTCGAGCCAACGCATGTCCCAGTCGCCGCCGCCCGCCATCGCAAACTTCGGCTTGATGCCCTCGAAGTGGCGGCCGCCGTCGGTGGAGCGGAAGAGGTTGGCCGGCGTGCCGCCGAGCCCGCTCACCAGCACCGTCCGACCGTCCGGCGAGACCGACACGTTCGGCTCGCCGCCGCCACCGTCGAGCACGGTCGCGGTGAACCGCGTCGCGGCCGGCGCGGCGACGGCGGTCGCCGCTCCGGCGAGAGACATGACAGCGAAGGCGGCGAGGAACGGGCGAAGGCGCATGCTGGCTACTTCGTGTCGGTTGCGGTCATCGCCTGCCGCTAGAGCTTTGCGACCGGCGCGTAGCGCAGCAGCAGCCGTTTCGTGCCCACCTCGCCGCCGAAGTTGATCGTGGCCTCCGCGGAGTCACCCATGCCGGCCGTCGCCACGACCATGCCCATCCCGAAGGCGTCGTGCGTGACTCGGTCACCGGGCGCAAGCGAGATCACCGGGCGCAGCCCGGTCGGCGCGGCACCGGCCCGTCCACCACCGCCGAGGAAGGTGCGGGCCATCGACTGCATTGCGGGCTCGGGCCGGCGCACCCACTCGACGAGGTCGTCTGGGATCTCCTCGAGAAAGCGCGACGCCGGGTTGTACGACGTCGCACCCCACGCCGAGCGCACCTGCGCGCGGGTCAGGTAGAGGCGCTCGCGGGCGCGGGTTATCCCGACGTAGGCGAGCCGGCGCTCCTCTTCGAGCTCGGCGTTGTCGCCCATCGAGCGCATGTGCGGGAAGACCCCGTCCTCGAGACCCGTGAGGAAGACGACGGGGAACTCCAGCCCCTTGGCGTTGTGCAGGGTCATCAGCGTGAGTACGCCGGACTCGTCCGTCAGGTCGTCGACCTCGGCGACGAGCGCGACCTGCTCGAGGAACTCGGCGACGCTGCCGCCGGGAACGCGCTCCTCGAACTCACGCGCGACACCGACGAGCTCCTTGAGGTTCTCGACTCGGCCTTCGGCCTCGATGCCATCCTCCGCCTCGAGCTCGGCGAGGTAGCCGGTGCGGTCGAGCGTCTTCTCGAGGATCGTCGCGGCGCTCTCGCCCGCGTCGACGAGCGCACGCAGCTCGGCCATCAACGCGTTGAAGTCCTCGACCGCACGCTGCGCGCGCGGGTTGATCCCTGGTGCTTCGCCGCAGCGCAACAGCGCGTCGGACCAGCCGATCCGCTCGCGCTGCGCCAACGCCTCGATGCACGACTCTGCCTTGTCGCCTATTCCCCGGCGCGGCGTGTTGAGGATCCGGCGCAGCGACACCGTGTCCGTCGGGTTGACCAACGTGCGCAGGTAGGCGAGCAGGTCGCGGACCTCGCGCCGCTCGTAGAAGCGCACCCCGCCGACGACGCGGTAGGGCAGCCCGACGCGGACGAACACCTCCTCGAAGACCCGGCTCTGCGC
>JBHELW010000356.1:0-1065 GCA_046262915.1 Mycobacteriales bacterium
CTGCGGCGTGGGCGGACGTCGCGCAGTGAAGCCCGTCTATGTCCTCAACGGACCCAACCTGGGCCGGCTCGGCAGCCGCGAGCCGGCGGTGTACGGCACGGCGAGCTACGCCGACCTGGTGGCCGCCGTCGAGGCCGAGGCAGCCGCGCTGGGCCTTGCCGTCGACGTGCGGCAGACCGACGACGAGGCGACGCTGATCGGCTGGCTGCACTCGGCGGCGGACGAGTCGGCCGCCGTGGTGCTCAACCCCGCGGCGTTCACCCACTACTCCTACGCCGTGCGCGACGCGGCGCAGGCGCTCGGCGTACCACTCGTCGAGGTGCACCTGACGAACGTCGCCGCGCGGGAGGAGTTTCGCCGCCACAGCGTGATCTCCGACGTCGCCCGCGGCACGATCGCGGGCTTCGGCATCGACTCCTACCGCCTGGCGCTGCGCGCGGTGAACTCGCTCCTGTCGAACGGTGACCCGCTACGGTGAAATCCATGGCACGAGATCACCAGCAACCGCCCGCGGACACGGCGGCAATCCAGCGCCGGCTTGAGGCCGGGAGAGCCGCCATTGCTGACTGGGAGGCCGAGCACGGCGAGTTGACCGAGGACGAGCTTGCTGACGGTAGGCAAAGAGCACGCGAGTCGCTCGGTCGAGCGGCCGCACGCCGTGGATTGCGTTTCGGCTTGATGGACGAGAGCGCCGGCTCCACCCCCGCCGTATAAGGCACCTAACCAATACCGAGCCTGAGGGGAACATGGATGCCTGAGACGCACGAGCGGCGACGCGCGGCACTGCGCGCCGCGCTGGCGGAGCTCGACGTCGAGGCCGCGCTCGTCACGCGGCTGGTCAACGTGCACTACCTGACTGGCTTCACTGGGTCCAACGGGGCGGTGCTGGTCACGGCTGACGCCGCGGTGCTCGCGACCGACGGCCGCTACCTGACGCAGTCAGCCCAGCAAGCGCCCGACGTCGAGCGCATCGTCGAGGGGCCGGTCGTCAGCGGCCTCGTCGAACGCGCAGTGAAAGCCGGCGTACGCCGGCTCGGCTTCGAAGAGCACGACGTCTCCGTCGAG
>JBHELW010000357.1:0-2123 GCA_046262915.1 Mycobacteriales bacterium
GGACTGCTGCTCTGCCAGCTAGCCAGAGTTCGTCCCTACCGAGGCGGGAGCCCCGTTCGCATCGGCCTGCGTGTCGAAGACGCCGATGACGGCCAGGCCGTTGCTCGCGCCGAGCATGGGCAGGCCGAGATTGGTCTTGACACGGGTCGTGCCGGTCGTCGCGACGGTGCACGTGCCGGAGATGACCCCGGCGCGGGCAGGCGAGAGCGACAGGCCGGTGAACGACGCGGCCGTCACGGACGGGCTGAACATCGCGGGGCACCTCCTCTCGCCGTCGGCGCGCACGAAACGTGCGCCGCTTGGGACAGTAGAACCCGCCACCCGCTCCTGGCAATCCGATTTGCGCCGTGTCCGCATGGCTAGCCTGGGGAATGTCTGCTGATAGGCGGTTGCTGTCGTAAATGGCCAGCCCAGCCGGAGGCACACGAGCCGTGTCGGACGAGATCGTCATGTACAGCACGACGTGGTGCGGCTACTGCGTGCGGCTGAAGCGGTTCCTGGAGCGCGAGGGCATCCCGTTCCGGGAGATCAACATCGAGCACGACGAGGACGCGGCCGAGTTCGTCATGGACGCGAACAGGGGCAATCGCACCGTTCCCACCGTTCGCTTCCCAAATGACACGACCTTGACTAACCCGTCACCCGGTCAGGTATTGGAGCAGCTAGCCCGCTCCGCGTAGATTCCGCACCGCCACCGCACGCCAGCACGGGCGGCGGCGCCCCCCTGACACCGGACCCGGGACTTCCGTGACCATGCCCCCCGACGTAACCCTGCGCTCGCCGGTCGTCGACGCCGCGCTCGCGACGGTCAGCGCGCTCGTGCAGATGGAGGTCGTGTTCATCGCGCACTGCGATGAGCGCGACTACACCTTCGTCCGCGTGCTCGGCGAGATGCCCGGTGTTGCCGAGGGTCAGCGCGTGCCGCGCTCGGACACGATGTGCCACCGCATGCTCGACGGCGGCGACACCGCCACGTGCGACGCGGCCAACGATGAGTACGCCGACGTGCCGATCCGCCAGGCGCTCGGCATCGTGTCCTACGTCGGGGTGCCCATCGTCGGCGACGACGGCCGCGTCTTCGGCACGCTCTGCGGCATCGACCGCGGCCGCGTTCCCGTCACCGACCAGACGGTCGCGGTGATGCGCGAGGTCGCGACGATCGTCGCGCTCGAGCTCAGCACGGTGGCCGCGGGCGCGGCGGACGGCGACGCAGACGGCGCGGTCATCCGCCGTACGGCGGATGGCTGGCGCGTGGGCAGCGACGCGACCGACGACCTCACCAGCGCGATGGCGCTAGCCGACCTGCTCGCCGACGACCTGCAGCCGCCGAGCGGCCGGCCGTCGCGCGCGCCGGACGACGCCGACGAGGCGACGCGGCTCCGGGTCTCGGTCGCGCAGCTGGAGCACGCGCTCGCGGCGCGCGTCGTCGTCGAGCAAGCGATCGGCATACTCGCCGAGCGCCAGCGCATCAGCCCGCGCGCGGCGTTCGAACGGCTGCGCAAGGTCGCCCGCGCCCGCGGGCTCAAGGTGCACCGACTCGCCCGCGACGTCGTCAGCTCCGCGACGAGCGAAGTCTCGTTGCCCGCGGAGCTCACCACGCGCGCCGACGCGAGTCGCTGAACCACCACCCGCTCTCCTAGCGTTGCCGCGGTGCGGATCGCCTCGTTCAACATGTTGCACGGGCGCGCGCCTGCCCACGACGCCGTCGACCTCGACCGGCTCGTTACGGCGTGCGTCTCGCTGGATGCGGACGTGCTCGCGCTGCAAGAGGTCGACCGGGCGCAGGCGCGGTCGGGTGGCTTCGACCTGACGAAGTCCATCGCGGAGGCGATGGGCAGCACCCACTGGCGCTTCGCGCCGGCGCTCATCGGGACGCCCGGCGAGTCGTGGCGGGCCGCACATGACGACGACGACCCCGCGTCGACGGAGCCGGCGTACGGCATTGCGCTCGTCTCGCGTCTCCCGGTTCGCGCCTGGCAGGTCGTGCGGCTGCCCGCGATCCGCGACCGCGCGCCGCGCGTCGCGGCGGGGCTGCGTACGGTCACGCGCGTCGACGACGAGCCGCGGGTCGGCCTCGCCGCGGAGCTGGACGCGCCGGTCGGACGCATGACGATCGCGACCGC
>JBHELW010000358.1:0-11537 GCA_046262915.1 Mycobacteriales bacterium
GCCGGTTGCCGGTAGAACGCCCGGTCCTCGTCGCCCGGGGGGACCTCCTCGAGCGGCGTCATCCCGACGATCTTGACGAAGCCGCCGGCCGGGATCGCTTTGACGCCGTACTCGGTCTCGCCGCGACGGAACGACCACAGCGTCGGGCCGAAGCCGAGGAAGTACTTCGTAGCCTTCATGCCGAACGCTTTCGCGGTCAGCAGGTGGCCGCCCTCGTGCAGCATGATCGAGATGATCAGCGCGACTGCGAAGACGACGACGCCGAGGGTCATCGCGCGACCTCCGCGCGGTCACCGAGCAGCGCGCGCGCGCGGTCGCGCGCCCACGCTTCCGCCATAAGCACGTCTGTCACGGTAAGCGAGCCGCTCGCCCGCGCCGCCGCGCGCGCGTCCGGCAGGTGCTCGCCCACGACCTGCGCGACCGTGTCGACGATCTCCGGGAAGCGCAGCCGGCCAGCGAGGAAGGCCGCGACGGCCTCCTCGTTTGCGGCGTTGAGGACCGCCGGAGCAGTCGCGCCGGTGCGGCCGACGTCGTAGGCCAGGGCTACGGCGGGAAACTCTGCCGTGTCGAGCGGGTCGAACGTGAGCGCGTGGTGCGCCGACCAGTCCATCGCCGGTTCGGCAGCGGCCACGCGCTCGGGCCAGGCGAGCCCGAGGGCGATGGGCAGTGCCATGTCGGGCGGGCTGAGCTGGGCAACCGTCGCGCCGTCGACGAACTCGACCATCGAGTGCACGAGCGACTGCGGGTGCACGACGACGCGAATGTCGTCGTAGGCGACGTCGAAGAGCAGGTGCGCCTCGATGACCTCGAGGCCCTTGTTGACCAAGGTCGCGGAGTTGACCGTGACGACGGGGCCCATGTCCCACGTCGGGTGCGACAGTGCTTGTTCCGGTCTCACGTGGCGCCGGTCGGTCGCTGACCAGCCGAGGAAGGGACCACCACTTGCGGTCAGCACGAGGCGTCGGATCTCGTCGCGCCGGCCCGCTCGCAGGCACTGCGCGATGGCGGAGTGCTCGGAGTCGACCGGCACGAGCGCGTCTGGCCGCTCCCGCGCGAGCGCGGTCACGAGTGGCCCACCGACGATGAGCGACTCCTTGTTGGCGAGAGCCAACGTGCGCCCAGCGCGCAACGCGACGAGCGTCGGCTCCAACCCGACGGAGCCGGTGATCCCGTTGAGCACGACGTCACACGGCCAGGCCGCAACCTCGCTGGCCGCCTCCGGCCCCGCCATGACTTTCGGGACGCGGTACTGGCCCGCGGTGTAGCCGCGCTGCTGCGCGGCCGCGTAGAACGCGAGCTGCAGGTCCTGCATCGCGCTCGCCCGCGCGACTCCTACGACCTCGACCTCGAACTCGATGGCCTGCGCGGCGAGCAGCTCGACGTTGTCGCCGCCGGCAGCCAGCGCGACGACCCGAAACCGCTCGGGGTTACGCCGGACGACGTCGAGCGCCTGCGTGCCGATCGATCCGGTCGAGCCCAACAGGGCGATCTCGCGCACGGTCCCATTGTCCCGCAGCGGTGCGCGCTTGCTCGCCTCAGGCCTCAGCGCGCAGCTGACCGCAAGCGGCGGCGACCTCACGGCCACGCGTGTCGCGAACGGTGGTCGGGACGCCGGCCGCCTCAAGTCGGGCCACGAAGACGTCCTGGTCGCGCCGTCGGCTCGCGGTCCACTTGCTGCCCGGCGTCGGGTTGAGCGGGATGAGGTTGACGTGCACGAGGTGACCGCGCAGCAACGAGCCGAGCAGCTCGGCGCGCCACGCCTGGTCGTTGATGTCGCGGATGAGCGCGTACTCGATCGACACCCGACGGTTAGTCAGCGCGGCGTAGTCCCAGGCCGCGCCGAGCACCTCGGCGACGCGCCACCGGGTGTTGACGGGTACGAGCGTGTCGCGTAGCTCGTCGTCGGGAGCATGCAGGGACACGGCGAGTGTCACGTTGAGCCGTTCCGCGCCGAGTCGCCGCATCGCCGGCACGAGCCCGACGGTCGACACCGTGACGGACCGCTGCGAAATGGCGACACCGCTGGGCTCGGTGAAGCGCCGTACGGCGCCCAGCACCGCGTCGTAGTTCGCGAGCGGCTCTCCCATGCCCATGAAAACGATGTTGCTCACCCGGTCGGGGCCCCAACCCCGACCTCCTCGCGAGCGCGGGGACCCCAAACCCCGCGCCGCGCCGTCGTTGCTTACCCGGTCGGCTACCCCGTCGGGGCCGGTGATCTCGCCGGTGCGCAACGCGCGGTTGGCGGCGACGACCTGTTCGACGATCTCGGCCGTCGACAGGTTGCGGGTCAGCCCAGCCTGGCCGGTAGCGCAGAAGGGGCAGCCCATCCCGCAACCGGCCTGGCTCGAGACGCACACCGTGGTGCGGTCGGGGTAACGCATGACGACCGACTCGACGAGCGCGCCATCGTGACAGCGCCAGAGCGTCTTGCGGGTCGCGCGGTCGTCGCACGCGAGGTGCTTGACCGGCGTGAGCAACTGCGGCAGCAGTCGCTCCACAAGGCGCGCGCGCGACCGTGCGGGCACGTCGGTCATCGCCGCGGGATCGGTGTCCCGCCCGCCGTAGTACCAGCGCGCCAGCTGGTCGCCGCGGTACGCCGGTTCGCCAAGCTTCACCGCGGCCGCGCGCCGCTCGTCCGGCGACAGGTCGGCGAGGTGGCGCGGCGGCTTGCCACGGCGCGGCGCGTCAAAGACGAGTGGGAGCGACGTGGTCACTCCTCCAGTGTCACCGACCCTCGAGCGACTCGAGCCGATAGAGGTGCCACTCATCGGGCACGCCCTTGAGCTCGCGCCTGCCGACGTCGGTGAACATTAGGCCAGAACCCGTCACGAGATCCTTCACGGTGCTGGACACGACGACATCACCGGCAGCGGCTTCTGCCGACACACGCGACGCGATGTGTACGGCGAGACCGCCAATGTCACTGCCCCGGGTCTCCACCTCACCGGTGTGCAGCCCGGCGCGAATGTCGATCCCGAGCCGCCGCACGCCGTCGCGCAGGCCCACCGCGGCCGCGAGCGCGCGCGCGGGCCCGTCGAAGGTTGCCAGCACGCCGTCGCCGGTCGACTTGACGATGCGGCCGCGATGCCGCTCGACCACGCGCGTGGCCAGGGCGTCGTGCTCGTCGAGCAGTCGGCGCCACGCGCGGTCGCCGAGCTCCGCCGCGCGTTGCGTCGAGTCGCAGATGTCGCTGAAGAGCACAGTGGCGAGCACGCGGTCGAGCTCGGGTGCGTGCCGCGACCCGGTCAGGAACTCCTCGATCTCGCCGAGCACCGCCTCGCTGTCGCCGCTTTCCGGCGAGTAGTCGCCGCCGTCGAGCTCGACGTACTTCGCACCGGGGATGTTCTCGGCGAGATATCGGCCGTGCTCGACCGGGGGCACGACGGCGTCGCGGCGGTGCATGACGAGCGTCGGAACGCGGATCACCGGCAGCACGTTGCGGATGTCGACTTGCCAGAGCATCCGGTTCAGGGCGGCCGCGACGCCTGGACTCGCGCACAACCGCTGGTATCGCGCCATCCACTGGCGGAACCAGCCGCCGGGGCCGGCGCTCGGGAACAGACCGTCGTCGGGTGCGAGGCGTCCCCACTCGTGCGCGAACGCCGTGAGCGCCCCCTCCAGCTCCTCGCGCGGCATGCCCCACGGGTAGTCCGGTGCGGCCAGCGTGCGAGCGCGCGCGTTGAACAGGACGAGGGCGTCGACACGCTCGGGATAGGTCGCGGCGTACAGAGCGGCGAGCTCGCTGCCGTCGGCCGAGCCGAACAGGCAGACCTCCGACGCCCCAACGGCGTCGAGGACCGTCGTTATGTCGTCCAGCCACCACTCGATGGTCGGCATGTTCGCCGGCTCGATCGGGTCGGAGATGCCGAAGCCGCGCTTGTCGAACAGGACGACGCGTCCGAGGTCGGCGAGCCGCGTGTAGAAGCGCCGCACGACGCTGCGCTCCCAGATCGCGTCGAGGTTGTTGAACCATGTCGGGACGTAGACGATCGTCCGCTCGCCGGTTCCGAGCTCGGCGTAGCCAATGTGGTGGTCACCAAGCTGCGCGTAGCGGATGTCGAGGAAGTCGGCCGACGGCATGAGTCAGCCGACCCGCGCGAAGACGGTGAGCAACAGCCACGCGACGGGCGCCGCGAGCAGCAACGAGTCGAGCCGCTCCATCAAGCCGCCGTGGCCCGGCAGCAGGCTGCCCATGTCCTTGATGCCGAGATCGCGCTTGATCATCGACTGGCCGAGATCGCCGAGCATCGCCGCCAGACCGACTGCGACGCCGAAGGCGAGTCCCTGCCACACGGCCACGTGGAACACGAGCGCCAGGAACGCCACGCCGGAGACAACGCACGCGGTGAGACCACCGGCGAAGCCCTCCCAGGACTTCTTCGGGCTGATGGAGGGGGCCATCGGGTGCCGCCCGGCGACAACGCCCGCGGCGTAGCCGCCGATGTCCATGCAGATCGACGTGACGATGAAGGCGATGACGCGCGCCGCGCCGTCGGGCGCGCTCGTGAGCAGTGCGGCGAAGCCGCCGAGGAACGGCACGTAGACGACGACGAGAACGCTGGCTGAGACGTCGCGGACGTAGCCGGGGCCGCCGCCGTCGGCAAGCCGCCACGTGAAGCACGCCAGGCAGGTCGAGACCAACGCGAAGACGAGCGCGTCGGACCCGCGAAGGTAGGCCGACACGATGATCAGCACGGACCCGGCGAGCAACGGCGGCAGCGGCACGCGGGTTTCGATCTCCTCGGCCGCCCGGACGACCTCCCACGCGCCGACGGCTATCGCCACGACGATCACGACCACGAACGCGGCGCGCGACGTGAACAGCGTCACGAGGATCACGACGCCAAGCGCGACGCCGACCGCGATGGCGGCGGGCAGGTTGCGTCCGGCCCGATTCGCGAGCTCGACCGCCGGCGCGACCTCGGGTGGTGTCGACTGTCGACGGGTGGCGACGGCCATCGGTCTCACGAGGCTGGAGCCGAAGCTCAGACCTCGAGCAGCTCGGTTTCCTTGTGCGAGAGGTGCTCGTCGACCTGCTCGGTGTAGCGGTGCGTCAGCTCGTCGAGCTCCTTCTCGGCCCGCCGGACCTCGTCCTCACCCACGTCGTGGTCCTTCACGAGCTTGTCCAACGCGTCCTTGGCGTGGCGGCGCACGGCGCGGATCGCGACCCGGCCTTCCTCGGCGCGGTGCCGGGCGACCTTGACGAGCTCCTTGCGCCGCTCCTCCGTCAGCTGGGGGAACACGACGCGGATGATCGATCCGTCGTTCGTGGGGTTGACGCCGAGGTCGCTGTCCCGGATGGCCTTCTCGACCGCGCCGAGCGAGTTCTTGTCGTACGGCGAGATGACCGCCATCCGCGGCTCCGGCACGTGGAACGACGCGAGCTGGTTGATGGGCGTCGGCGTGCCGTAGTAGTCCGCCGTCAGCTTGCTGAACATCGTCGGGTTGGCGCGGCCGGTGCGAATGGTTGCGAGGTCGTCGCGCGCGACGTTGACGGCCTTGTCCATCTTCTCCTCGGCCTCGAGGAGCGTGTCGTCAATCATCGCGGACACACCATCGTGCCGATCTTCTCACCGCGAACCGCGCGCGCGATGTTGCCCTCGCGCGCCATGTCGAAGACGACGATGGGCAGTCCGTTGTCCATGCACAGACTGATCGCGGTGGCGTCCATGACCTTTAGCCCGCGCGCGAGCACCTCGACGTAGTCGAGCTGGTCGAACCGCACCGCGTCGGGGCTCGTCGCCGGGTCCGCGTCGTAGACGCCGTCGACGTTCGTCGCCTTGAGCACAGCCTCGGCGCTGATCTCCAGAGCGCGCTGCGCGGCCGTAGTGTCGGTCGAGAAGTAGGGCGCGCCCATGCCCGCGCCGAAGATGACGACCCGGCCCTTCTCCAGGTGGCGGATCGCGCGCCGCGGGATGTAGGGCTCGGCGATCTGTCCCATCTGGATTGCGGTCTGCACCCGCGTCTCGACGCCGCACTTCTCGAGCGCGTCCTGCAGCGCCAGGCAGTTGATGACGGTGCCGAGCATGCCCATGTAGTCGGCGCGCGCGCGGTCGACGCCCGCCTTCTCCAGTGCGGGACCGCGGAACATGTTGCCGCCGCCGATGACCACCGCGACCTGCACGCCGTCGGCGATCACGTCGGCGATCTGCATGGCCATCGACTTGACGACGGCGGGGTCGATGCCGAGCGGCGCTCCACCGGCAAACGCCTCACCGGAGAGCTTGAGCAGCACGCGCGCGTAGCGCGGCCGTTCGGTCACGCGGCCTCCCCGCTCGACGTGCGGCGAGAGTACCCGGGGGCGCCGCGTCAGCGCCGCGCAGCTAGGGCTGGCCGACCTTGTAGCGGGCAAACCGGCGTACCTCGATCTTCTCCCCGAGCGACGCGTTGGCCTCGTCGAGCAGCTGGCGGATCGTCTTCTTGGTCTCGCGCACCCACGACTGCTCGTAGAGGCAGAAGTCCTTGTAGTAGCCCGAGACGCGTCCATCGACGATCCGCTCGATCGCGGCCTCCGGCTTGCCCTCGTCGCGGGCGATCTGCTCGAAGATCTTGCGCTCCGCCTCGATCACCTCGGCCGGCACCTCGTCGGCGTGGACGTAGAGCGGGTTGGCCGCGGCGATGTGCTGCGCCAGGTCCTTCGCCAGCGACTGGAACTGGTCCGTCTTCGCGACGAAGTCCGTCTCGCAGTTGAGCTCGAGCAGCACGCCGACCGTCGGCGGCAGGTCGGGACTCGTGCGGTGCAGGTAGCTCGTGACCAAGCCGTTCGACGCGGTGCGGCTCTCGCGCTTGCCGACATCCTTCGCGCCCTTGAGACGCAGCGTCTCTATCGCCTTGTCGAAGTCGCCGTCGGTGTCCTGCAGCGCCTTCTTGCAGTCCATCATCCCCGCGCCGGTCATCTCGCGGAGCTTCTTCACATCGCTTGCGCTGATCTCTGCCATCACGTGCTCTCTGCCGTTGCCGGCTCGCTCGGGGTTACGTCGGACGCGGCGCTCGCCTCGCCAGTCGGCGCCTGCAGCAGCTCGCGCTCCCACTCGGCGAGCGGCTCATCGGTAGCAAGCTGGCCATCGACGGGCGGCTTGTCCTCGCCATCGCCGGCATTGGCCGCGGCGGCGTGGCGCTGCATGAGGCCCTCGGCGACGGCATCGGCGATCACGCGGGTGAGCAGCGTGACGGAGCGGATCGCGTCGTCGTTGCCGGGAATCTTGTAGTCGACCTCGTCGGGGTCGCAGTTGGTGTCGAGGATCGCGACCACCGGGACGCCGAGCTTGCGCGCCTCGCCGACGGCGATGTGCTCCTTCTTCGTGTCGATGACCCAGACCGCGCTCGGCGTCTTCGTCATGTCGCGAATGCCACCGAGCGTGCGCTCGAGCTTGGTCTTCTCGCGCTGCATGACGAGCATCTCTTTCTTCGTCATGACGTTGACGCCACCGGTCTGCTCGATCATCTCGAGTTCCTTGAGGCGCTGCAGGCGCTTGTAGACCGTCTGGAAGTTGGTCAGCATCCCGCCGAGCCAGCGTTCCTTGACGTAGGGCATGCCGACGCGCTTGGCCTGCTCCTCGACCGCCTCCTGCGCCTGCTTCTTCGTGCCGACGAACAGGATCGTGCCGCCGTGCGCCACGGTCTCGCGCACGAACTCGTAGGCGCGGTCGATGTAGGACAGCGTCTGGGTGATGTCGATGATGTAGATGCCGTTGCGCTCGGTGAAGATGTAGCGCTTCATCTTCGGGTTCCAGCGCTTGGTCTGGTGCCCGAAGTGCACGCCGCTCTCGAGCAGCTGCTTCATGGTGACGACGGCCATGGCCGGTGCGCCTCTCTGGCGCCCTGGCCTGCCGGCCGTGCGGACGCCCGCGGTTTTCTACGACGGAGCTCTTCCGCCGTCCTGACGCCCTCCGCGCCGCCGACCCGGCCAGAGGCTGGCGCGGGACCGATGGCGGTGCGTCCGTCGTAGGGAGCGCGACGGGTTAGGGCGTGCGATGTCAGCCCGGAGGCTGCAGCGGCAAGTCTACGGGAGCCGGGGCGAAAGCTTCCACAGCCTGCGGGCAGCGACCCCGCGAGGGCGTGGCCGCCCGGCACGCTGCTCAGATGCGCCGACTCTCGCTATGCCCCGTCACCCTTGCGCTGCTGACCTGCGGCGCGCTGCCGGGCCACGCGGCCGGGCGCTGGGTGTCGCCGCTGGCTGGCCCGCTCGTCGTCCGGCGCGGGTTCCACCCGCCCGCGCAGCGCTGGCTCGCGGGTCACCGCGGCGTGGATCTCGCCGGGCGTCCCGGCTCGGTCGTGCGCGCCGCGGGCGCGGGCGTCGTCACGTTCGCCGGCGTGCTGGCGGGACGCGGTGTCGTCGTCGTGCGCCACGGCATGCTGCGGACGACGTACGAGCCGGTGCGCGCGACGGTCGCCGTCGGTGCCCGCGTGGTGATGGGACAGCGGATCGGCAGGCTCATGGCCGGTCACGGCTCGCCGCGGCCCGGCGAGTGGCTGCTGCACTGGGGACTGCTGCGCGGCGCCGACTACCTCAACCCGCTGCTGCTCCTCCGCCGCGGCCCGCCGCGGCTCCTCCCGCTGTGGACCGGCCGGGTGGGTTCACCACCTGGACCGGGCTCCAGCTTCGACGCCCGCGTCCCGTCGACCGGGTTGGCGCCGCGAGCGCATGCCGATGTCGGGCGACAGCGCTCAGCGCGCACGTCTCGGGGAGCCGTCGTGGCAATCGCGACGACGTCGGCGGGAGTCGGTGGCGTCGCGGTTGTTGGCGCGCGCCGGGCGCGGCGGCGCGACCGGCGGCGGCGCTAGTCGCCGCTAGTCGCGCTGCTCGGCGAGCTTGCCGCGCAGCTGCAGGACGGCCTTGGTGTGCATCTGGCAGATGCGGCTCTCGGTGACGCCGAGCACCTGCCCGATCTCCGCGAGCGTCAGGCCTTCGTAGTAGTAGAGAGTCACGACGATCTTCTCGCGCTCCGGGAGCGTGTTGATCGACTTCGCGAGGAGGAACTTCGTCTCCTCGCTCTCGAACGCCTGCACCGGGTCCTCGGCGCGGGTGTCCTCGAGCGTGTCGACGAGCGACATCTTGTCGCCGCGCTCGCCGCCGACGTTTAACAGCTCGTCGAGCGCGACGACGTTGACGAACGAGACCTGGCTGAAGATCGTGTGCAGGTCGTCGAGCTCGATGCCGAGCTCCGCGGCGACCTCGTTCTCCGTCGGCGTGCGGTGCAGCCGGCTCTCCAGCGCGGCGTAGGCCTTCTCCACCTCGCGCGCCTTGTAGCGCACCGAGCGCGGGATCCAGTCGATGGCGCGCAGCTCGTCGATGATCGCGCCCTTGATGCGGCTGATCGCATAGGTCTCGAACTTGATCGCGCGATCCAGGTCGAACTTCTCGATCGCATCGATCAGGCCGAAGATGCCGTAGGACACGAGGTCGGACTGCTCGATGTTGGGCGGCAGCCCGACGCCGACGCGACCCGCGACGTACTTCACCAACGGCGAGTAGTGCAGGATCAGCCGCTCGCGCAGCTCGCGGTCGCCACTCGCCTTGAAGTCGCGCCAGAGCTGCGCGATCGCGCTCTCGGCCGCGGCGCGGTCCACGTCGATCTCGGCGGTGGCTGCACTCGCCCGACGACGAGCAGGGGCCGGCGCAACGGCGGCGCCCCGCGTCGGGGCGTCAGGCCCGGGGGTGCGCCTGCTCATAGGAAGCCTTCAACCGCTCGGTGGACACGTGAGTGTAAATCTGCGTAGTGGCGAGCGTAGCGTGGCCAAGCAGCTCCTGAACGCTTCTAATGTCCGCGCCGCCATCAAGAAGATGCGTCGCCGCAGAGTGCCGAATGCCGTGCGGACCGACCCGGGGGGCACCGGGCACGCTGGCGGCGTAGGTCGTCACGATGCGGCGAACGGTGCGCGGGTCGATGCGCCGACCGCGCTCGCCGACAAAGAGCGCGCGCGGATCCTGCGTTGCGCGACCCGACCGCACCCCGCGCCAGTCACGGAGCGCACTCGCCGCGGGCGTGCCAAATGGGACAGATCGCTCTTTTGCGCCCTTTCCCATCACGCGGACCACGCGCCGGGCGTCGTCGACGTCCTCGAGGTCAAGCCCACACAGCTCGCTCACGCGGATCGCCGTCGCGTAGAGCAGCTCGAGGATCGCCCGGTCCCGTACGGCGACCGGCTCGTCGCCGACCGGCATCTCGACAAGCGCTTTCGCCTGGTCGCCGAGCAAGACCTTCGGCAGCCGGCGCTGCGACTTCAGGGTCCCGAGTCGCGCGGCCGGGTCTGTGTCGAGCAAGCCGCGGCGCACGGCGAAGGCGGTGAACACCCGAGCCGACGACGCCTTGCGCGCAAGGCTGGCGCGCGCGTAGCCCTGGGTGCGCAGCCTCGCCAGCCAGCTGCGCAGCGTCGCGGGGTCGAGGTCAACGAGCCGTTGGTGACCGAGGCGTTCCGCGTGCTCGAGCAGGCTCGCGGCGTCACCGACGTAGGCAGCGACGGTGTGCGGCGACCGGCCACGCTCCGCCACGAGGTAGCGCGCGAAGTCGGCCACCGCTCCTGCCAGCTCGGGAGCCGAGGGCGCAGCGGCGGCGTTCGGGCGTGGCCGAGCCGCGGCCGCCGGGGAAGGCATGTGATGACCGTCGGGGCTGGCGGCCGCGCGGTCAAGCACCGCGCGCGATCAATCGCCCGCTACCGCGGCGCGGCGGCGACCCGGTAACCCTCGAGCGTGCGCTGGACGAGCCCGATGGTCTCGAGTGCGCCGAGCGCGCGGGTGACGTCGACGATCGACAGGCCGCACGTCACCGCGATGCGCCCGGGCGGCGCGGCGCGACGCTTTGGCACGGCGTCGAGCACACGTTTCCCCTCCGCGCTCAGCTCGTCGCGCGGCGTTGCGGCGCCGATCGGCAGTGCGGCCAGCTCGCCGATGCGACCGACCTCCTCCACGACCTCTGCGGCGTTGGTGACCAACCGCGCGTCGTGCCGGAGGAGCGCATGGCATCCCACCGACATGGCCGATGTGACCGCGCCGGGGACCGCCATGATCGGGCGGTCCAGACGGCGCGCATGCGCGACGGTGTTGGCAGTGCCACTCCGCGCGCCCGCTTCCACGACGACCGTGCCGGCGCCGAGCGCGGCGATGATCCGGTTGCGCACGAGGAAGCGGTGTCGCATCGGCGACGACCCCGGTGGCCACTCACTGACGAGCAGACCGTCCTCCGCGATGCGGTCGAACAGCCGCTCGTGTCCCTTCGGATACGTCACGTCGAGTCCGCACGCGAGAACCGCGACGGTTGGCGCCTGCGCGGCGAGCGCGCCACGGTGCGCGGCGGCATCGATGCCGTAGGCACCGCCCGACACGGTGAGCCACCCGCGTTCCGCGAGGTCGACGGCAAGCTCCCCGGCAACATGCACGCCGTAGTTGGTCGGCGCCCGCGTCCCGACGATCGCGACGAGCTGCGCACCGACGACCGCGAGATCAGCCGGGCCGCGCATCCAGAGCGCGATAGGTGGGCCGAGCTCGCACCGCTCCAGGTCCGCGAGCGCCGACGGCCAATCGGAATCACCCGGACAGA
>JBHELW010000359.1:0-1053 GCA_046262915.1 Mycobacteriales bacterium
AGCGACACGTTCGGCTACACGATCCGCAACACCGCGGGCCAGACGGACGACGGCATCGTCACGGTGATCGTCGAGCCGCGCTGCCCGCCGGGCCGCTTCACTGACACGCTCGAGCCGGCCGCCAAGCCGGGCTGGACGGTCCAGACCGCGGCCAACGGCGAAGGCTCGCTCCTCAGTCCGAACTGGACGGTCGTCAGCGATGGTGGCGCCAAGAGCGCGACCCACTCGTGGTCGAGCGACTCGACGACCCTCGACAGCAAGGACGACCGGCTCATCGCTCCGGCGCAGGTCATCACGCCTCTGTCCAAGCTGACCTTCTGGCACCGCTTCCGCTTCGAGCCCTCGTTCGATGGCGGCGTGCTCGAGGTGAGCACCAACGGGGGCGCGACCTGGGCCGACCTCACGACGAAGGGATCCTTCGCCGAGGGCGGCTACACCGGCACCATCGACCCGACCACCGATAGCGCGATCGCGGGCCGCAACGCATGGACCGCGGGCTTCGTGGACGCGCGCACCGCACCCATGACCAAGGTCGTCGCGAACCTCGGTGGGTTCGTGCCGACCGGCGCGGCCAGCGCCACCGTGCTGGTCCGCTTCCGCCTGGTCGCCGACGCGCTCGCGCTCGGCTCCCTGCCGGGCGACAGCTGGTGGATCGACGACGTCGACTTCACCGGCCTCTACTCGCACTGCAACCGGGCACCCATCGCCGGGGACGACAGCGCCGCGACGCGCGAAGGCGTGGCCGTAACGGTCAACGTTCTCACCAACGACAGCGATCCCGACGGCGACGCGATCCATGTGGCCGTCGTCTACCCGCCCGCGAACGGCACCGCGACCCTCAACGCCGACGAGACGATCACGTACACCCCGGCCGCGGGATTCAGCGGCACCGACACCTTTGACTACGACATCAGCGACCCCGAGGGCGCCACCGACACCGGCACCGTCACCGTGACGGTGCGCGCGAACAACGCGCCCGTCGCCAGGGATGACACCGCGAACACCGAGCAGGGCACGGCGGTCAACGTCGACGTGCTCGCCAACGACTCCGAC
>JBHELW010000360.1:0-3262 GCA_046262915.1 Mycobacteriales bacterium
AGCACGCCGATGCGCGCCCGCACGTCTTCCCCACGCTTCGTGTCGTGTGTCGTCAGCGCGGTCATCCCCGTCGGAGCCGTGCGCTGCGCCGCGGCGCAGCGGCGGTGGAACTCCTCCACCGACACCGCGAGCCGGCCCGGGTCACCGCCCACCTCGTTGCGCGAGACAAGCCGCAGGTAGCGGTAGAACGCCGTGTCCTCGACACCCTTCGCCATGACCGGCCCCGTGGTCTGCTGGAACCGGATGACGAACTCCGCCGCCGCGGACCCGTGCATCTCCCCGCGCATCAGCCGTTGCACGGCGTCGAGGCGCGGTCCGGCGAGATCCGGCCGCGCCATGCGCACCCGGTCGCAGGCACCGTCGATCTCCGCCACGTCTTGTTCACTCGCCGGCGCGACTCCAGGCCGCACGTATGTCCGGTAGACGCGGAACGCCGCGATCAACTCGGTCAGCGTCTCGACGAGTTCGCCAGCCACCTGCCCGCCACCGAGCAGCGGCGCGCCGGCCCGCGCCAGCCGCTCGACCTCCGCGGGCAGCACGTCGCGCAGCACGTCGCGCTTCGCGTCGCGCGCGACCTCGACGTAGCTGCGTGCCTCGCCGGTGAACTCTGCGTACGTCTCGGTGAGCGGCTGCTCGGCGCGCGGGTCGACGAAGAGCCCGCCGACGTCGTTGAGGAAGTCGTAACCGGTCGTGCCCGCTACCGGCCACGCCGGGAGCGCCTCTCCCGGCTCGAGGATCTTCTCCGCGACGAGCCACGCCCGCGGCGCGGCCTCGGCCAGGCGCGCGAGGTACTCCGCCGGATCGGCCAGCCCATCGGGGTGGTCCACGCGCAGACCATCGAGCGTGCCGTCCGCGACGAGATCGAGGACGAGCGCGTGGGTCCGCGCGAACACCCGCGCGTTCTCGACACGGACACCGGCGAGCGCCGTGACGTCGAAGAACCGGCGGTAGTTGAGCTCGCGCGCGCCACGGCGCCAGTCCGCCAGCAGGTAGTGCTGCTGCTCGACGACGGTCGCGAGGTCGTGCAGCCCGGCCGCGACACTGCGTTCGGACAGCGGCCACGCGTGCTCGAAGTAGCGCAGGACCGGTTCGTCGGTCACGGTGTCTACGGCGAGCTCGCCGCGCGTGATCGCGTCCGCGAGCGGCGCGCCCAGCACCGGCAGCAGCACACGCCCGCCGTGCTGCGTCCAGTCGATGTCGAACCACTCGGCGTAAGGGCTGTCCGGTCCGTTCCGCAGCACGTCCCACCACTGCACGTTGTCGCGGTGGTCGACGTACATGTGGTTGGGCACGATGTCGAGCACCTGCCCGAGCCCAGCGTCGTCGAGTGCCGCGCGGAACCGCTTGAGCCCGTCGGCACCACCGATCTCGCTGTTAACGCGGCCGTGGTCGATCACGTCGTAGCCATGTGCAGAGCCAGGCGCCGCCTGCAGGTACGGCGAGCAGTAGACGTGGCTCACGCCGAGATCGGCGAGATACGGCGCCACGGCCGCCGCGTCGTCGAACGTGAACCCGGCGTGCAGCTGCAGTCGGTAGGTCGCGGTCGGTTGCGGCACTGTGCTCGCGTCAGTAGATCCGGCGTAGCACGACCATCGCGCGCGCCTCGACCTCGAACGGGTCGCCCGGCTTGACGCTGCGCACCTCGTGCGTCTCGAGCAGCGGCCCCGCGGTGTCGAGCTCGACCTCCCAGCTCTCGCCCCACGGGCTCTCCGGGAGCACGAAGTCCAGCGGATCCGAGTGGGCGTTGAAGAGCAGGAAGAAGCTGTCGTCGGTCACCTGCTCGCCGCGCTCGTCGGGCTCGCGGATCGCGCCGCCGTTGAGAAAGACCGCTATCGACTTGGCGAACCCGGAGTCCCAGTCGTCCTCGGTCATCTCCTCGCCGCTGGGCTTGAACCAGTGGATGTCGGAGAGGCCGGACCCGCGCACCGGCCGGCCGTGGAACCAGCGCCGGCGATGGAAGACCGGGTGCGCTTTGCGCAGTGCGCTCACCCGCTGGGTGAACTCCACGAGCGCCCAGTTCTCGCGCGCGTCGGCCCAGTCGTACCAAGACACCTCGCTGTCCTGGCAGTAGCCGTTGTTGTTGCCGCGCTGCGTGCGTCCCATCTCGTCGCCGCCGAGCAGCATCGGGATGCCCTGCGACAGGAAGAGCGTGGCGATGAAGTTGCGCATCTGCTGCTCGCGGCGGGCGAGCACCTCGAGGTCGTCGGTCGGCCCCTCGACGCCGCAGTTCCACGACCGGTTGTGTCGTTCGCCGTCGGCGTTGCCCTCGCCGTTCGCCTCGTTGTGGGTCTCGTTGTAGGACACCAGGTCGCGCATCGTGAAACCGTCGTGGGCGGTCACGAAGTTGATCGACGCGTGCGGTCGGCGGCCGGTCGTCTCGTAGAGGTCGGCGGAGCCCGTGAGCCGCAGCGCGAACTCGCCGAGGGTCTGGTCCTCGCCGCGCCAGTAGTCGCGCACGCAGTCGCGGTACTTGCCGTTCCACTCCGACCACATGGGCGGGAAGTTGCCGACCTGGTAGCCACCCTCGCCGACGTCCCACGGCTCGGCGATGAGCTTGGCGCGGCTGACGACCGGGTCCTGCTGGATGAGGTCGAAGAACGCCGACAGCCGGTCTACGTCGTGCAGCTCGCGCGCGAGAGTCGCCGCGAGGTCGAAGCGGAAGCCGTCCACGTGCATCTCGGTCACCCAATAGCGCAGCGAGTCGAGGATGAGCTGCAGCACGTGCGGGTGGCGCATGTTCAGGCTGTTACCGGTGCCGGTGTAGTCCATGTAGTACTGCGGGTCATCGGCAACCAACCGGTAGTACGCCGCGTTGTCGATGCCCTTGAGCGAGAGCACCGGTCCTTGGTGGTTGCCCTCGGCGGTGTGGTTGTAGACCACGTCGAGGATGACCTCAATGCCGGCGTGGTGCAGCGCCTTGACCATCGACTTGAACTCCTGCACCTGCTGGCCGCGGGTGCCGCTCGCGCTGTAGTCGTTGTGCGGCGCGAGGTAGCCGATCGAGTTGTAGCCCCAGTAGTTGCGCAACCCGCGCTCCACCAGACCGTGGTCATGCACGAACTGGTGCACGGGCAGCAGCTCCAGCGCAGTCACACCGAGTTTCGTCAGGTGCTCGATCACGACCGGGTGCGCGATCGCGGCGTAGCTGCCGCGCAGCTCCTCGGGGATGTCGGGATGGCGCTGCGTCAGGCCCTTGACGTGCGTCTCGTAGACGACCGTCTCGTGCCACGGCGTGCGCGGATGCCGGTCGTTGTCCCAGTCG
>JBHELW010000361.1:0-5747 GCA_046262915.1 Mycobacteriales bacterium
TGCGGAGCGACCGCCAGTGATGGCAGCGCAGCCTGCCGTACGCCGGGTGGGGCGACCATCAGCGGCTTCGACCAGTGTGCGCCGCCGTCGCGCGACGTCGCGAGATAGGGCTTGTAGTCGCGTGCGACCCAGAGGTAGTAGAGGTTGCCGCGGGCATCGACACCGACCGCGGCCTCGTGGTCCTCGGTCCCCGCGGGTCCCGCCGGCGCCGCCGTCGTGCCGTTCATTCCGTTCGATGCGACCTGGACGCGCTGCCACGTCGCGCCCTCGTCCTTGCTGATGGCGAGGAAGGGCTGCCCGCAGAAGCCGCGCGGCAGGTAGACGGTTCCGTCGTCACCGACGACGCCGTGTCCCGTCGTACCGTCGCAGTTGCTCTCGACGTCACGAACCGGATCGAGCACGTACGGCGGAGTGCCCGTCGTCACGAAAGTCATCCCGCCGTCCAGCGACTTGTCGCACGTCGTCATCGTCGACGACGGGCCGGCAAGTGTTCCGCCGTTGACTGCGCAGTCGTAGACGATGTTGGGGTAGCCGATTGGTGCGGTTCCGTCCTTCGGTGGTGGCCCGGCGAAGACTGTTTGGTGGTCCGTCTGGTCGCAGTTGGCGAGCGCCTCGGTCCAGGTCTCGCCATGGTCGTCGCTCATCGTCATCTGCTGGCAGGCCGGCTGGAGGTCGTTATGGAAAACGCGACCGGTCTCGGGGTCCACGTAGAGGTACGGGTCGTCGGTGTACTGATGCGTCGGCTGGCCGGCGACCTTGGCGCCGGTGTCGACGAACCGCGAGCCGTCGCGCGTGCGATAAACGGTCGTGCTGAGAGGTCGGCCGCCCGCCGCGTTGGTGTCGTCCGGGGACACGGCGGTGTAGATGTAACCGGCACGGTCGATGCCGAGCGTCGGCTCCAGGCCGAGCGCGCCGGTTCGGAACAGCCGCGTCGCCCCCGCCTTCTTGCCGGCGATCTTGCGCCCGCCGGCGTGGTAGGCGACGAGCGGCCGGTTCGACCCGCTTCGGCCCTTGGGATCGCGCGCCTGCTGGGCGACAAGCGCTCGCGCCGCGCCGAAGGAGCCACCGATGGCTTCGACGTCGACCGCTGGGTGCGAACGTGCGGCGACGTCGTCGTGGCGCGCGAGGCCGAGTGCGTCGCCGTACGGCGTCCGCGACTGTGCAGTCAGCAGCACTGCTGCCACAAACAGCAACAGCGCGCCGTATCGCTTGGCCATCGGATCGCCCCCCAGCGTTGACCGCCATCGTGCCACCCGGCGCGGCTAACGGTCAGGGGATCTCGTGAGCGTCCGTGTCGCGTCGACCACGATCGAGCGACGAGGCTCGCTCAGGTCAGCTTCAGGCCCCCACTCACCGTCGCGACGACACTCTCGCCGAGTGCCCCGCACTTCTCGCCAAGGCACGCGTCGATGAACACAGCCCAAGGCTGTCCGGCCCGCGAGACCTGGACGTCGATGAAGTCGTACTCCGCCTGGCAGCGCACCGGCGCGCACATGCCCTTGACGAGCGGGTCGAGGGGGTCGTTGATCGGCGCGCCGTAGAACGTCGGGTTCTTCGCGAGGGCATCGACGGTTTCCACGATGTAGCCGTTCCAGGTGACCCGGCCATAGTGGCCGTCGTCTCGCGGGTAGGGCTTGGCCGGCGTGTCCGTCGCGCCCATGAACGCCAGCGCGACATGCCCGGGCTGTGCGTGGGGAGCAACCGCGATCGACGGCAGCGCCGACTCGCGTACGCCGGGTGGGGCGACCATCAGCGGCCTGGACCAGTGGGCACCGTGGTCGCGCGACACCGCGAGATAGGGCTTGTAGTCGTGGGCGACCCAGAGGTAGTAGAGGTTGCCGCGCGCATCGACCGAGATGGCCGCCTCGTGGTCGGCGTCAACTTGTGGGCCGACTCCGCTGCCACCGCTGTCGATGCCGTTGGCCGCGACCTGTACGCGCTGCCACGTCGCGCCTTCATCCCTGCTGATGGCGACGAAGGGCTGTCCGCAGTGGCCGCGCGGCAGGTACACGGTCCCGTCGTCGCCGACGACCCCGTGACCGGTGACGCCATCGCAGAACGCCTCTTGGTACCTGACCGGATCGACCATGTACGGCGGGCTGCCGGTCGGCACGAACGTGCGCCCGCCGTCGAGGGACTTATCGCAGGACGTCGTCGTCGATGACGGACCCGCGAGCGCGCCGCCGTTCGCCGCGCAGTCGTAGACGACGTTGCGGTAGCCGATCGGCGTGACGCCGCCCGCGGGAGGTGGTCCGGCGAAAAGGGTCTGGTGGTCGGCCTGGTCGCAGTTGGCGACGGCCTCACTCCACGACTCGCCACGGTCGTCGCTCGTCGTCGTCTGCTGGCACGGGAAGATCAAGTCGTTGTGAAAGACCCGGCCAGTGTCCGGGTCGACGAAGAGGTAGGGGTCCTCCGTGTACTGGTGGCTGGATGTGCCGGCGACCTTCGGACCGACGTCGTCGAAACGCGCCCCGTCGCGGGTGCGGTAGACGGTCGTCGCGACGCCGGCCCCGGTCACCACCACCTCGGGGAAAACGTTGGTGTAGATGTTGCCGCTGCGGTCGATGCCGAGCGTCGGCTCCAGGCCGATCGCACCGGTTCGGAACAGCCGCGTGGACCCCGCCTTCTTGCCTGCGATCTTGCGCCCGCCGGCGTGGTAGGCGACGAGCGGTCGGTTCGACCCGCTGCGCCCCTTGGGGTCGCGCGTCTGCTGGGCGACTAGCGCTCTCGCCGCGCTGAACGAGCCGCCGACGGCTTCGAGGTCGACCGCCGCGTGCGAATGTGCGCCGACGTCGTTGTTTCGCGCCGTGCCGACTGCGTCGCCGTACGGCATCCGCGACTGCCCAGTCAGGAGCAGCGCTGCCGCAAAGACGAACAGCGCGCGGTGTCGCTTCGCCATCGGATCGCCCCCAGCGTCGGCCGCCATCGTGCCACCGGGCGCGACTAACCGTTAGGGGTCCTGCGAGTCTCGGTGTCGGATAAGCGACACCTGGTCGTCTACTTCGGCGGGGGCGGCCCGAGGTAGCAGATGCCCTCGAAGGTGACGTCCTGGTCGTTCACGTACACGTGCCAGCACGCGCCGTC
Source organism: Mycobacteriales bacterium (assembly GCA_046262915.1). GTDB lineage: Bacteria > Actinomycetota > Actinomycetes > BP-191 > BP-191 > JBHELW01. Next base: position 3,085 of record JBHELW010000361.1, read on the forward strand.
GTGCTCGACCCAAACGGGCTTCGCAGACGCGGGCGTCGCGGCCCAAAGGCCGGCGACGATCGGTACGGCGAGGGTAACCAACGCGACAGCACGCTTCACAGGGTGTCTCCCGGAGCTGGTGGTTTGTCGGCATTATGCCCGCCTCGACCGGGATCCGGAAGAGTTTCGCTCGGCGGTCACGGTGCTGCGGCCGGGCGACCCGGCGCTAGACGCGGGCCTCGAACAACTGCCATTCACCCGGCACGCCCTTGAGCGCGTGCGCACCTCGGTGCTCCCATGCGATGCCAGACCCGACGACGAGGTCGCGCACGGTGCTCGTGGCGAGCACCTGGCCGGCGCCCGCGATCGCGCCCACGCGCGCGCCGATGTGCACGGCGAGACCCTCGACCTGCTCGCCGACCAGCTCGCATTCGCCGGTGTGCAGGCCTGCGCGGACATCGAGACCGAGCTCGTGCGTAGAGTCGCGGATTGCCGCCGCACACCGGACTGCCCGGGCCGGGCCGTCGAAGGTTGCGAACTGGCCGTCACCCGTGGTGTTCATGAGCCGGCCGCGGTGACGCTGGATCTGCTGCGCGGCCCGCTGGTGGAAATCGGTGAGCAGCTCTCGCCACCGATGGTCTCCGACGGATGCCGCGTGCGCCGTCGATGCCACGATGTCGGTGAACATGACGGTCGCCAGCACACGGTCCGCTTCTGGCGCCTGCACCGAGCCCGTCAAGAACCGCTCGATCTCGTCAAGGTAGAGGTCGGCACTCGTGACCCATGGGATGTGGTCGCCGTTGGGCAGGCCGACATACCGCGCGCCCGGGATAAGAGCGGCCGTTGCCCGCCCCAGAGCGGCCGGGATCATCTGGTCGATGTCTGAGTGCAGAACCATCGTGGGTGCCTGGATCGCCGGGAGCGCGTCGCGAACGTCGATGGCCATGGCTAGCTCGAACAACGCGCGCGCGGTGGATGGGCTGGCGGATTGCCGCTCGAGCTTGGACAGACCCCGCCGCAGGCGTTCGCGGTCGGGAACGCTCGGTGCCCAGATGTCGCCAAGATCGCCTGAGCCCCATGCTGCGACGCCTTGACGGACTCTGGCGAGATGGTCTGGCGTGAGTCCGTGCGGCCAGTCCGCGTCGGGCAGGAATCGAGCGGAGGTGTTGACGAGCACGAGCGCGTCCACCCGCTCTGGGTGGGTTGCCGCGAAGAGCGCACTCATCGCGCCGCCCTCGGACAGCCCGATCAACGAGACGTGGTCGATCTCGGCTGCGTCCATGACGGCCCGTACGTCGTCCATGCGTTCCTCGAGAGGTAGCGCTGCGCCAACGGGATCCGAGAGACCCGTTCCGCGCTTGTCGAAGAGCGTCAGGCGCGCAAAGGACGCGAGCCGCTCGAGAAATCGGGACGAGGCCGGGATCTGCCACCAGAGATCGAGGTTCGACACGAAGCCAGGCACGAAGAGGACGTCGCGTGGGCCGTCGCCCACGACCTGGTATGCGATCGAGACGTCACCGCTGCGTGCGTAATGCGTGTCGGGCTCCACGAAAGACAGCCTGACGAGTTTGCGGCCGCGACGCCACCACGCTGCCGCATGTGGTGGTGGGTTGAGCGGCGTCGTGGCATCGTTCGTGCGTGCCGAAGCTGAGGCGCTTGCTCGCGTCGGCGCTCGTTGCGCTAGTCGCGTCGTCCGCGCCCGCGCGCGGGCAGACGGCCGAACGCATCCTTAGCTACGACGTCGACATCGCGGTGCGCGCGAGCGGGCAGCTGCACGTCCGCGAGGCGATCGACTACGACTTCGGCGCCAACGACAAGCACGGGATCTTCCGCACGATCCCTGACCGCACGCGCTACGACGCGAAGTACGACCGCGCGTACCCGCTGTACAACATCCACGTCAGCGCGTCCCGCGGCACGCCCGCGAAGAAGAAGGTCTCGCGCGAGGGCAGCACGACCATCATCCGAATCGGCGACGAGAACCGCACGATCACCGGCCGCCACCGCTACCAGATCGACTACGACGTCGACGGCGCGCTCACCCGGTTCGCCGACCATGACGAGCTGTATTGGAACGCGATCGGCACGGAGTGGTCGGTGCCGATCGACGCGGCGACCGCGACAGTCCACACCGACGCCTCCGTCACGCGGATCGCTTGCTACGCCGGCGAGTCCGGCAGTCGCCTTGCCTGCACGTCGTCCCGGACAGCGGGCCAGACGGCGACGTTCACACAGCAACGGCTTCCGGCGTACGGCGGGTTGACGGTCGTCGTCGCGCTGCCGGTCGGCGCAGTCGCACGGCCGGGCCCGATCCTGCGCGAGCGCTGGACGGTCAACCGCGCGTTCGCCCGCACGCCGCTATCCGTCGGGCTGTCGGTGTTCCTCCTGGTGATCGGCGTCGGCTACGGCGCGCGGCTCGTCTGGCGCACTGGTCGCGACCGTCGGTTCCGCGGCGAGGTACCAGGGCTACTGCCGCCGCGCGGCAGCCCGGTGGTCGAAGAGACGCGGCCGCTCTTCACCGATGCCGCCGGCCCCATCGAGTTCGCGCCGCCGGACATGCGGCCCGCAATGATGGGCGTGCTCCTCGACGAGTCGGCCGACGCGCTCGACGTGACCGCGACGATCGTCGACCTCGCCGTGCGCCGGCATCTGCGCATCGACGAGAAGCCGCGCAAGTGGTTCCT
>JBHELW010000362.1:0-3419 GCA_046262915.1 Mycobacteriales bacterium
ACGCTGATCGTCGTCGGGAAGGCGTTGATCGTCGGCCGCACGGGCGTGAACGTCGGTGTTGCCGTCACGGTCGACGTGCTCTGCGACGGCGTCACGGTGACGGTCCGCGTGGGCGTCGGTGTCGCGGTCTGCGTCACCGTCTGCGTCGGAGTCGGCGTCCCGGTCGGCGTGCCCGTCGGCGTACCGGTGGGGGTGCCGGTGGGCGTGACGCTCTGCGTCGGAGTGGGTGTCGCTGTCGACGCAGACCCTGCGAAGACGGTCCGCGGCGCCTGCCACGTCGCGGTCAAAACCGCGCCGCTGCCCGTGGTCGTGACGATGAAGCGGTCCTGCTCGTTCGCGTTCTGGAAGCTGCCGGTCGTGTGATCGTTGGACCGCGAGCCGGCAGGCGGATTGTTCGACTGTGTCGACGCCGGGCTCGTCTGCGGCTGTGTGGGCGCAGCGAAGTTGGTGTTAGCCGCAGCCGGGTTCGTACAGCTTGACGAACCGAATGGGTCAGCCGTCGTGGCGGGCCCCGCAGTCGTGCACTCGCGCCGGATCGTGGCCGGCCCGGACACCGAGACCGTCGCGTCCGTCTCCGGCACCTTCACCGCGTTGTCGAACTGGTCGCGCAGCACAACGATGAAATACGTCGACGGGCCGCCGACGGGCAGCGCGACCGATGTCGAGATCGGGCGGAACGTGCGCGAGAAGGACCCGCCGCTTACCGCGGACGGCGGAGTGCTGCCGGCCGGGATTGCGGCCGGGTCCTCGGTGCGCGACTGGATGGGGCCGGCGACGGCGCCGCCGGTCGACGACACCTGGAAGAGCTCGGTGGCGACGCCGTTCAGGGGGCGGTTGACGGTGTTGAAGAAGATCGGCGCCTGCGTGTTGCGAACCGTAACGGTGGTCTGAGTCAGGCCCGTCGCGCTGGGCGTGGACGTCTGCGTGGACCCGGTGTGGCTGCCTCCGCCTGCACCGCCCACCGTGCCGGTGACGAGGAACGAGTCGCGTCCGTCGAGGTCCAGCTCTTGGTCGCGGTCAACGGCGATGGTCACCGTTACGCGGCCTTCGTCGTCGGTCGTCCGGACGACCGTCCGGGGGTTGATCGGGTCGGCCACGAGTTCGCCGGCCGGTTGCCCGGGCGCGACCTGGTTCCGGAACCGGCACTGCCGGTAGTCCGGCGCCGGCACGGTGCTCGACCCGCGGTTGGGGGTCGTGCTGCCGGTAGCGAACGAGACGCCGCCGCAGTTCGCCGTGAAGAAGAATGGCGCCGGCACCGTCAGCGTGATGTCCCTGCTGGGGAGCGGCCGCGGCCCCGTGCATGCATCGTTCGCGGCCGCCGGGTTTATGTCGTCGAATGTGCAGCTCGTCCCAGAGCCGGTCGGTGATCCCTCACCGACGTCGCGAACCTGATAGGTCACCTGAATCGGGCGGCCGGGGGTGCCGGACGGCCCGATGTAGGACTGCGGGGTGTCGGGGTTGGTGCTCGTGTCTGCGGCCGGACAGCCGTTCCCGGGAACCGTGCTTGTCTGCGTGCCAGCCGTCGCGTTGGTGCCTGGCGACTGCCCCGGCCCGGGTGTGCTGCAGTCAGTGCCGCGGTAGTCGTCCTCGACGGGCTTGACCACGATGCGGTCCGTTTCGGTGAGGCTGCCGTAGGCCGTGTTATCGCCTTGGGCGTTCCGGAACTCGACCGTTTCCGTGGCCTGCTGGCCGCCCGGCTCGGAGGCGCGGACGGTCGTGTTGCCCGAGGTCGGCTTGTTGAGGGTGACCGAGCACTCGCCATTGGCGCCGGTCGTGCAGAGCGAGAACTTGGTGCCGGCAGGCGTCGCGTCACCTGGCGGTGACAGCGTGGCGTCCGCGGCGGCGGTGTCGGAAACGATGTCGAACCGGATGCGCTGACCCGCCACCGGCTGCCCGTTGACGGTGTAACGCGCCGTGATCGTCTTGGAGGTGCCATTGGTGACGACGAGGCAACCGTTGCCGGTCGTCGCGGCGGTCTCCTGACTGTGCGGTCGCTCCGTAGTCGTGCGGTTCGGCTGCACGCAGTCGACCATCACGAGGTCGGCACCCTGGGACACCGAGCCGTTCTGTTCGATGTGGTTCGCGCTCGCGGGCTGGAAGCTTGATGCGATTCCGAACGCCAACGTCGCCGTCAGCAGCGAGACTCCGAGACGCGTGAGCGTCGAGGACCTGCGAGTCATCTGATTCCTTCCACAGCACGCTGGGACGTGATTTGTCCGGCTTGACCTGCTTCGTTACCCACGGACGGTGATCCTGCCAGTAAGTGCCCCGACTCCGCGGGATTCAACGCCAGTGGGCGCCTGGCGTGCGGACACCAGAGACACATTTCCCTTTCCTGTGAGTTTTCAACGCCGGGAACCCGTACCAGTCGCCGCGCGTTGCCAAATGGGCGTTTTCGAGGAGGGTTCGGCATCACCGATGATGGCCACGGCAGTGCTACGACGGGGAGGTGCTGGCGTGACCGCACGCGCGGAGCGTCCCGCCGTAACCGCGCCCGTCGCATGGTCGCCGCCGCCGTGGGACGACATCGTCCGAGAGCACTCGGCACGGGTGTTCCGGCTGGCCTACCGGCTGACCGGCAACCGCCATGACGCCGAGGATCTGACCCAGGAGGTCTTCGTCCGGGTCTTCCGGTCGCTCGCCGACTACACGCCCGGCACGTTCGAAGGGTGGCTGCACCGCATCACGACCAACCTCTTCCTCGACGGCGTACGCCGGAAGGCGCGCATCCGCTTCGAAGCGCTGCCCGACGACGCAGAGCGCGTCGCAGGGCCGGAGCGCAGCCCCGAGCAGCATCTCGCCGACGCGACCTTCGACCCCGACGTCCAGCTTGCCCTCGACGCACTCCCGCCTGACTTCCGGGCGGCGGTCGTGCTCTGCGACATCGAGGGGCTCTCCTACGACGAGATCGCAGCGACGTTGGGCATCAAGGTCGGCACGGTGCGCAGCCGGATCCACCGCGGCCGCGCGCAGCTGCGTGCGTCGTTGGCGGCGACCCGATGAGCCATCTCGGGGACCTCGCGGCCGCGCTGGTCGACGGCGAGCTCGACGACGCGGCGCGTGACCGCGCGCTGTCGCACATCGCGGGGTGCGCGCCGTGCCGCGCCGAGGTCGACGCGCAGCGGCGACTCAAGGCACTGCTGGCAAACCAGGCGGACGCCGCCGTGCCGGCGGCGCTCGTCGCGCGGCTGAAGTCGCTTGCTCCGCTCGACAGAGCGGCCCCCGTCCCGCTGGCGGCACGTGCTCGACGTAACGCCCGGCGTCGCCCGGTGCCGGCCCGTCGGCTGCTCGACCTGCGGCGCGGCCTCGCCATCGCGCTCGGGTCGGTCGCGGCTGCCGTGGCGATGGTTGTCCTGGGCGCGCCGACCGACAGCGGCGTCGCGCCGCCCGTTGACCGGTTCGTCGTCGAGCACGCCGCG
>JBHELW010000363.1:0-6575 GCA_046262915.1 Mycobacteriales bacterium
GTGGTCGTTGAGGCTTCAAGAAGGAGAAGGCATGTCGCAAGGCACGGTCAAGTGGTTCAACGCCGAGAAGGGCTTCGGCTTCATCGCACAGGACGGCGGCGGCGCCGACGTTTTCGTGCACTACTCGGCGATTGCCGCTGACGGCTATCGCTCGCTCGACGAGAACCAGCGCGTCGAGTTCGAGATCACGCAGGGCCAGAAGGGCCCGCAGGCGGAGAACGTCCGCCCGGTCTAACTTGCGTCGCGAACGGCCCCGGCTTCTCGCCGGGGCCGTTCGTCGTTGCGCGCCCTTTGCCGCAGCGCCTAGTCGCGGGCGCGGCTCGCGGCGTCTACGGCGGAGGCGAGAGCCAGCACGAGGTAGGCGCCGGCCGTGAGCTGCGGCACGTAGCGCAGGTCCTTCGGCGCCGCGGGGATGAGCGCGATGGCGATCGCCGCAGCCACGAGGAAGAAGACGACGCGCCGCATCTCAGGCGCCCATCCGGACGAGCAGCGACGCGACGTAGCCGACGGCAAAGGCGCCCGGGATCGTGAGCACCCACGCCCAGACGACGCGGCCGGCTACCCCCCAGCGCACCGCCGACATCCGCTGGGTGGATCCCACACCCACGATGGCGCCGGTGATCGTGTGCGTGGTCGACACCGGGATCCCGTGCGCGGACGCGAAGAACAAGGTGCCGGCGGCGGCGCTCTCCGCGGCGAAGCCGCCCACCGGCTGCAGTCGGGTGATGCGTGAGCCCATCGTTTTCACAATGCGCCATCCGCCGGACAGCGTGCCCAGCGCGATCGCACTGTGCGCCGCCAGCACGACCCACAGCGGCACGGCCGCGTCGGCACCCGCGTGCTTCGTCGCGATGAGAAGCGCGAGGATGATGCCCATCGTCTTCTGCGCATCGTTGGCTCCATGACCCAGGCTGAACGCCGCCGCGGAGACGAGTTGCCCTGCGCGGAACCCGCGGTTGAGCCGTTCCACGCGGCGCACGCGATGAGTTGCGCGCAGGATCAGCAGCGTGAGGAGCAGCGCGAGCGCCAACCCGATCATCGGGGACAGCAGGATGAAGACGCCGATCTTGCGGAAGCCTTCCTCCTGAAGGACGTCGAACCCGGACCGCGCGACCGCCGCGCCGGCCATGCCGCCGACCAGCGCGTGCGAGGAGCTGGTCGGGAGGCCGAGATAGAACGTCGCGAGGTTCCAGCCGATCGCGCCGAGCAGGCCCGCGAACACCACGCCGATCGTCAGCACGCCCGACTTCGGGTCGACGACGTCCTTCGCGATCGTCGCGGCGACCTTCGTGCCGAAAACGAGGAACGCGACGAAGTTGAAAAATGCCGCCCACGCGACCGCGACGCGCGGCGAGAGCACACGTGTTGAGACGACCGTCGCGATGCTGTTGGCCGCGTCGTGGAAGCCGTTGGTGAAGTCGAAGGCGAGCGCGACGGCGACAACCGTCCAGAGCGCGAGATCCACCTGCTAGGCGTGCTTCAGGACGATGGCCTCGACGACGTTGGAAACGTCCTCGAACTTGTTCAACGTCCCTTCCATCATCTGGATGATGTCTTTCCACTTCAGCACCGTCATCGCGTCGTAGTCCGCGAATAGCCGCGCGAGCGTGCGCCGGTAGACCGCGTCGCCCTGACTCTCGAGCCGGTCGATCTGCTCGAGGTAGGGCTGCGTGCCGCGCATCGACGGCAGCCGGGTGAGCAGCTCGCAGCACTGCTGCGCGGCTTCTACGACGATCTCACTGAGCTCGCGCAGCTCCGGCAGCACCTCTTCAATCGAGATGAGCTGCAGCAGGTCGGAGACCGCCTGCATGTCGTCGCAAGCGTCGTCGATGGTCTCCGCGAGGGAGTGGATGTCCTCACGGTCGAACGGCGTCACGAACGACGAGTTGAGCCGCTGCAGCAACTGCTTGGTGAGCTCGTCGCCTTGGCGCTCGGATTCGACCACCCGAGCATGCTTTGCCTGGACGTCGGTGAAGTCTCCGATCAGCGTGTTCAGGCGCCGCGCGCACTCGAGTGCGTTTTCCGCAGCCAGGTTGAAGAGCCCGAAGAAGCGATCATCGGTGGGGACCAGCTTCAGCCGCATCCAGCACTCCTCGCTCGAGTCTGACGCGGGAAACGTAGCGGTCCGTCAGCGGACAGCCCTTTCGAGCTGCGCCTTCGTCATCTTCGACCGCCCTTCGACGCCTTTCTGTTTGGCCTCGTTGTAGAGCTGCGCCTTCGTCCGACCGCCCTCGCCGCTGTGTGACCGCAGCCCGCCGCGGCGGCTGGACGAGATGTCCTTGACCGACGACCGACTGGCCGTCTTCGTCCGGCCGGCCCGGGCGCGGTCCTTGTTGACTGTCCGCGCGGCGATCTCCTCCGCCTTCTTCTCGGGCTTGCCGCGCTCCGCGTAGCCCTCCTTGATGTGCTTGTACTTCCGTTCGTCCTTGCTGCTCCACTCGCGAGGCATCGGGCCTCCCTCGGATGATGGCCTGAGTAAGGGATTACCCGAGGCGCACGCCGGGCAACCGACGTCTACGGACGACTACCGACCCGGCCGGACGGAGCGCAGTGGCGGACGCAATCGTCGATGCCCTCGTCGTCGGCGGTGGCCCGGCCGGGCTCTCAGCAGCGTTGTGGCTGGCGCGCTACCGCCGGCAGGTCGTCGTCGTCGACAGCGGCGACTACCGCAACGCCCGTGTCGAGCAGACCCATGGCTACTTCGGCTACGGCGACTGCGACCCCGCCGAGTTGCGCGCGCGGGCGCTGGACGATCTCGCGGCCTATCCGCGGACCGCGGTGCGCCGCACAACCGTCGAGGCGGTCCGGCGTAGCGGGTCCGCGTTCACTGCCCAGCTAGGCGACGGCGACGAGCTGCGTGCGCTGCGTGTCGTGCTCGCGACTGGGGTCCGCGACCGGTTCCCCGAGGTGGACGGATTCCTCGATCACTACGGCGCGAGCGCATTCCACTGCCCAACGTGCGACGGCTACGAGGCGCGCGACCGCACCGTCGTCGTACTGGGTTGGAGTGCCGACCTGGCTGGGTTCGCGCTGGGGCTGCTCGACTGGGCGCGCCACGTCACGCTCGTCACCGACGGCCGCAGCTTCGAGGGGGACGCCGAGCATCGCGACGTGCTGGCCCGTCATGGCATCGACGTCGTCGAGGCGAGCGCCGCCGCACTCGACGGCACGCGCGGCGACCTGCGCGCGGTGCGGCTCGGCACTGGCAGGTCGTTGCCGTGCGACCTGCTCTTCTTCTCGCTGGCCCACGAGCCACGCGCTGGTCTGGCGGTCGCACTCGGCTGTGCCCTCACGGCGGAGGGCTGTGTCGTCGTCGACGATGCGCAGCAGACGACGGTCCCCGGTGTCTACGCGGCGGGTGACCTCACGCCGGGCATCCAGCTCGTCCAGGTCGCGACCGCCAAGGGCACGATCGCGGGTGTGCAGTGCGCGCAGTCCCTGCGTGGCGAGCCAGGTGCGCCACGCTCACCCGAGCCGGCGCCCGACTACGACGCCGAGCTCGGCTCCGTTCGCGTCGATCCGCGCTAGGACGACGGCTGGCGCATGGCGCCGAACCTTCGGGTCATGGAACGGTGGACGACGCTGCGTCCTAGTCCGATGTGCCACGAGGCGAACCGCAGGAGGCGCGATGGCCGACGACTACGCCGTCGTCGTCGTCCGCGAGGAAGGCCGCTGGGACGCCGCGCGACTGCCCGACCGGTATACCGAAAGCCTCGATGACCTCGTCGCGGCGCTGCGGCAGCAGGCCGGAGACCCGGTTATTGGGCTGATCAACGTCGCGGACGAGTTCTTCGTCGCGGTGCGGGCGTCCGGCAGCGAGGTCCGGATGTTGCTCAGCGATATCACCGCCGCGGTGGCATGGGATCTCGCGGCTGATGTGGCGGATCGTCTCGGCGTAGCCGTGCCGGGCGAGGACGACGTCGACCAGGTCTGGCCGGCCGGTGACCTGTCGATCTTCACCGACCTGGGGATCGACGAGATGGAGCTTGGTGCGGTGCTCGCCGACTTGGACGCGTACGCAGACGAGATGCTGCTCTCGATCGCGCGCCGCGCGGGCTATGCCGATGCCTTCGAACGCGTGACCGAGGGCTCGCCGGGGTAGCGCCTCGGGTGCGCGGTTCTCTACGATGCGCGCGCCGCCCAGCCTTCCGGAGTGCGTCCTGTGAGCGCTTACTTCGCCGCGTTGCTCACTCGCGCAGGCGACCGATGGTCCGGGCGAAATTTCGACATGGAGTCCGTCGACGACCTAGACGGGCTGGTCGAGGTGCTCCGCGACGCGACGCCCGACGCCGGCCTCGGACTGTTCTTCCTCGAAGAAGACGACGAGTACTTCGCCATCGTTCGCGTGGACGCGGACTCCACGGTTGACGCCCGGATCTTCATCTCGGACGGCCGCGCGGTCGGTAGCTTCCCGCTCGCGTCGCTGGTGATGGCAGAGGCGTTGCCGGTCGGCGACGACGACGACGAGGAGGAGGAGGGCGCGCGCCCGGAGGTCGAGCCCATCGGGGACGCCGACGTCGTCGCCGACCTTGGCGTTCCCGCCGAGACCCTGCTCGAGCTGTCGACAGAGGAAGGCCTACTGCCGGCCGACGTGATCACAACGATCTGTGAGAAGGCCGGCTGCGCCGACGTGCTGGAGCGCGTCCGCGAGGAATGAGCGCGTCCGCGCCGGTGGCCGCAGCCGATCTTGCCGGCATGCACGTCGCCCTGGCAGAGGCCGAGCAAGCGGCCGCTCATGACGACGTGCCCATCGGTGCCGTCGTACTCGATGCATCCGGTGCCGAGCTGGCGCGCGCGCACAACGAGCGAGAAGCGGCACATGACCCAACTGCGCACGCCGAGCTCGTTGCGCTGCGGCGCGCAGCCGACGCCCGCGGCGAGTGGCGGCTCACCGGATGCACGCTGGTGGTGACGCTGGAGCCGTGCACGATGTGCGCCGGCGCGGCAGTGCTCGCACGTGTGACCCGGATCGTCTACGGCGCGCTCGACCCGAAGGCGGGCGCCGTTGGGTCGTTGTGGGACGTGGTGCGAGACGAACGCTTGAACCACCGCCCAGAGGTCATCGGCGGCGTGTTAGCGGAGGAGAGCGCAGCATTGTTGCGCGCATTCTTTGCGCAACATCGCGCGTTTGCCGCCGGCAGCGATGTCTCGACGATCAACTAGGCTCGCCCGCGGTGGAGTCGCGTAGTGGCCGAGCGCGCACGCCTCGAAAGCGTGTGAGGGGGCAACCTCTCCGTGGGTTCAAATCCCACCTCCACCGCCAAAGGTTTTTTGGGACTGCGATGTTCATATGACTCGTCGTGCTCCTCTGGTGATCGCGCATCGCGGCGCGTCGGCAGCCCGCCCCGAAAACACGATGGCGGCGTTCATTCACGCCATAGAGCTCGGGGCGGACGGCGTCGAGTTCGATGTGCAACAGACCGCCGAGGGCGACTTGGTCGTGATCCACGACCTCACACTCGATCGAACGACCGACCGCCGCGGTCTCGTTTTCGAGACACCGACCCACTCCGTCCGCGATGCGGATACTGGCGGCTGGTTCGACTCGAGATTCGTCGGCGAGCGGGTGCCGTTCCTAGCCGAGGTTCTGCGGTTGCGGGACATCCGCTTCGAGCTCGAGCTAAAGGGCTTCACGCGGGACTTCGCGCAATCCGTCATCGACGAGGTGCTCGCCGCCGATGTTCTCACGCGGGTTGAGTTCACGTCGTCGCATCCGCTACTCCTGGAGTACGTCCGACGCGTCGTGCCCGGGGCGCGTATCGGCTGCTTCGCGCCCCCGCGACCCGACTGGATGCCGCTGGCAGCGCATCGGCTCTGGTCTCGGGCCACAGCCGAGATGATCGAAGCCGACGTGCTCCATTTTCACGCTGGGCTAATCAGTGAGGATCTCCTTGCCGAAGTGCACTCCTGGGGCTTCGCCATCCACGCGGCAGATGTGGCCGACGACGACCTCGCGCGCGTTCTGGCGCTGGACGTCGATCAGCTCTCAACGGCCCGCCCCGAGTTGGTCCGCCAGTGAGGGTGTCGCACGGTGACCAAGCGACCTCCCCGCCAGACGAGAGGTGACGAATGCCCGTCATGCTGATCGCCCGCTTCCCCGGCGACATCCGCGAGCTAACGGCCGCGTACGACGCGGCGCACGCGTTGATCATGGAGCGCGGCGGCGCGACGCCGATCGGCGAGCTTCGCCACCATTGCGCAGTCTCCGACGATGCGCTCTACATCATCGGTGTCTGGGAGTCTGAGGATCACGTCCGCCGCCGGTGGGCAAGTGACGACTTCGAGGCGCTGCTGGCCTCTGTTGGGTTCCCGTCGCCGAAGACCGCCGACATGACGATTCTTCGGCTGCATGCGATCGAACCGCCGCTCACCCTCGTGCACCGATGACCCAACCCACCGTCGCTGCAGCGGGTTGGCACGGACGGGACGGCGCCATACTGGTGAACGATGCCAGGGGGGTCGGCGATGCCGAAGCTGCGGCGGCTGGTGCTGCCGGCCGACGGTGATGCATCGCGAGCGCAGTACGTCAGCCAGCTGGTGTTGGTTGGCGCGTCGTATTACGTAGCTGCCCGGCT
>JBHELW010000364.1:0-3052 GCA_046262915.1 Mycobacteriales bacterium
GCTGCGGTTCGTGCCGTCGCTGACGTTCGTTGCGGACGTCGTGCCCGCGACCGGGCGACAGATCGAAGACCTCGTCGCGGCGGTGCGCGCGGCCGACGCCGAGAAGGCGGCCGCGGCGGCGAACGCTGTTCCGGCCGGGGACGCTGACCCGTATCGCCATGACGACGACATCGACGCGGCGGAGGCCGCTGTCGATGGCTGAGCACGCACCCGCGACGCAGATAGACGACGCGGCTTGGCACCGCGCGGCGGAGGCCATCGAGTCGGCCGAGAGCATTGCGCTCGCCTGCCACGTCGGACCGGACGGCGACGCGCTCGGCTCGATGCTCGCGCTCGGCCTTGGGCTCCGCGGGTTGGGCAAGGCCGTCGTCGCGTCGTGGGGGAGCGAGCCGTTCGAGGTGCCGGCGATGTACTCGTTCCTGCCGGGCCAAGAGCTGCTCGTCCCCGTCGCCGAGTTCCCGCCGGCACCGACGCTTCTCGTCACGTTCGACACCGGCTCGCTCGACCGGTTGGGCGCGTTGGCGCCGCACGCCGAGAAGGCCGAGCGCGTCGTGGTCGTCGACCACCACGCGTCGAACACGGGCTACGGCGACCTCCACCTCGTCGACAGCAGTGCCGCAGCGAGCGCGGTCGTCGTTGAGGAGCTGCTGCGCCGCCTCGGCGCACCGCTCACGCCGGAGATCGCGACGTGTCTCTACACCGGGCTCACCACAGATACCGGCTCGTTCAAGTTCTCGGCGACCACGCCCGCCGTACACGAGCTCGCGGCGCGGCTGCTCGCGACCGGTATCGCGCACGACGAGATCTCACGGACCGTGTGGGACACCAACCGCTTCAACTACCTGCGGCTGCTCGGCGAGCTGCTGGAACGCACCCGGCTGGAGCGACCGTACGGACTCGTCTGGACGGTCGTTTTCGCCGACGACCTCGACGCCTTCGGCGTGCGGATGGACGAGATCGAGGGCGTCATCGACGTCATTCGCACGACCGCCGAGTCCGAGGTCGCGGTGGTGTTCAAGCAGGAGCCCGACCGCCGCTGGGCGGTGTCGATGCGCTCCAAGGGGCGCGTCGACGTCGGCGCGATCGCGGTGGGCAACGGCGGGGGCGGGCACCGGTTCGCCGCCGGGTTCACCAGCGACGTCGACTACGAGTACGCCCTCGCGCGCCTGCGCGACGCGCTGCGTGGCGGCGCGGACGGATGAGCAGGGCGGGTCTGCTCGTCGTAGACAAGCCCGCCGGCTGGACGAGCCACGACGTCGTCGCGCGGGTCCGCAAACTCGCCGGCACGCGTCGCGTCGGTCACGCCGGGACCCTCGACCCGATGGCGACCGGAGTCTTGCTCGTCGGGCTCGAGCAGGCGACGCGACTGCTCGGCCACCTGGCGGCGCAGGACAAGCGTTACGACGCGACGATCTGCCTCGGCGTCACCACCTCGAGCGACGACGCCGAAGGCGAAGTCATCGACGAGCGTGACGCGACGGCGCTCACCGACGACGCGATCGTGGCTGCGCTGGACGCGCAGCGCGGTCGGCTCTCGCAGGTGCCGCCCGCAGTGAGCGCGGTCAAGGTCGATGGCGTCCGGTCGTACCGAAAGGCTCGTGAGGGCAAGACCGTCGACCTTGCGCCGCGGGACGTGACGGTGCACGAGCTCATGGAGCTGGCTGTCCGTCGTAATGCGACCACGGTCGAGCTCGACGTGTCGGTCCATTGCTCCACCGGCACCTACATCCGAGCGATCGCCCGAGACGTCGGCGCTGCGCTCGGCGTCGGCGGTCACCTCACCGCGCTGCGGCGCACGGCGCTCGGGCAATACGACGTGACGCGCGCGCGGCCGCTCGACGACATCGACGTCGACCGCGACCTGATCCCCCTCAATGCCGCGGCCGCGGCGGCCTTCGCGCGCTGGGACGTCGACGACGAGCTCGCCGCGCGCATCCGCACCGGCGCCAAGCTGCCGGCGCAGGGACTGCCGCCCGGGCCCGTCGCCGCGTTCGACTGCGACGGCGCCCTGCTGGCCCTGGTCACCGACGACCCGGACGCGGACCGCCTGCGCTATCTCGCTGTGTTCAGCCCTACACGACCCTAGATCTGGACGCCCTCGCAATCGGTGTGCAGATTCGCGTCACCGGTGACGCGAATCTGCACACGGTCGATCACGAGCGCCACGTGCGCTGTGGTTTACCGGGGCTACCGTGATCACGTGCAGCGGTGGCGGGGGATCGGCGACGTGCCGCGCGGCTGGGGCCGCTGCGTCGCGACGATCGGCGTCTTCGACGGCGTGCACTGCGGACACCAGGCGATCATCGGTCGCGCCGTCGCGCGTGCCGCCGGCCGTGTCCCGTCGGTCGTGATCACGTTCGACCCGCACCCGGCCGAGGTGGTGCGGCCCGGTGCGCATCCCGCCGTACTCACGACGCCGCGCCATAAGGCGGAGCTCGTCGAAGCGCTCGGTGCCGATGTGCTGTGCGTGCTGCCATTCACGCTCGAGTTCTCGCGGTTGACGCCGGCCGAGTTCGCACACGAAGTGCTCGTCGAGCACCTGCACGCGGACGCCGTCGTCGTCGGTGAGAACTTCCGCTTCGGCCACAAGGCGGCCGGCGACGTCTCCGCGTTGACGCAGCTCGGCGCGCGCTTCGGGTTCGCGACCGAGGGCGTGCCGCTGCTGCGCATCGGTGACACGACGATCTCGTCGACCTACATCCGTGCGTGTGTCGATGCCGGTGACGTCGTCGCCGCCAAGGCGGCGCTCGGCCGCGAGCATCGCGTCGAAGGTGTCGTGGTCCGCGGCGATGGGCGCGGACGCGAGATCGGCTACCCCACGGCCAACCTCGAGCACCACCGCTTCGCGGCCGTGCCCGCCGACGGCGTCTACGCCGGACGCGTGCTGCGCCGCGGCAGCCTGTTGCCCGCCGCGATCGCCGTCGGCACGAACCCGACGTTCCAAGGGCGCGAGCGCCGCGTCGAGGCCTACCTGCTCGACTTCGCCGACGACATCTACGGCGAGCACGTCGCGTTCGACTTCAGCGCCCGGCTGCGCGACATGGTCCGCTAC
>JBHELW010000365.1:0-5010 GCA_046262915.1 Mycobacteriales bacterium
GGTCCGGGTCCGTCGTACATCGAGGCCGGCGGCGACGGCCATCCCTACACGCAGCGCACGACCCGGTGGATGGCGCACAACCTGGTGCACTTGGCGCGCATGCTCAAAGACCGTCCTATCCCGGCGGAGGGCAACACGCTCGACGGCGAAACCGAGCACCGGCCCCACATCGGTTGACCTGTCCGGTCCGCGCAGGGATCGGCGGTCCCGGCGTAGAAGCAGCAGCGTGTTCACCATCCGGGACAAAGGGTTGGGGAGACTGATGAACCGCCGTCGCACCACCGTCGCGCTCAGCGCGCTAATGCTGGGGTCGCTCGCCGTGCATCCTGCGCTGGCGAAGCCCAAGCCGAAGCCGAAGCCGATCACCGGCAGCTTCACGTTCACCGACCCGACCCCCGACCCGACGGGCAACGCCAACAGCGGCAACGAGCAGCACTGTGACGGCCTCCTGCCCAAGGAGAAGCCCTACTCGCTGAAGATCCCCGCGAAAGGCAGTCTCGAGGTCATCACCGAGGTGACCGGCGACTGGTCGCTGCAGATCCTCGCGCCCGATGGCGAGATCCTTGCGGGCGACGACGTCAACCCGCCGGCGAGCGAGTCCGCGTTCGTCAAGATCAAGAAGGCTGGGACCTACGGGATCTTCCCGTGCAACATGACCGGCGCGCCGGACGCCAAGGTCACCTACACCTTCACCTACGCGTAGTCCCGCGTTACCGTGCCGGGATCCGTCCATCCGGTATGCCGTGGGAGAACCATGCGACGCCGACTTGCCAGCTCCGTGCTCCTCACCGCGATCGCCGCGGCGACGCTGACCGTCACTGCCGCGCCGGCGAACGCCGGCTGCGACGACAACCCGTGTGACCCGCCGCCCATGCACGTCTGCTACACCGTCGTGAAGTGGCGCGTCTGTCCCTAGTCGCGAGCGCCGACCGGTAGCCGCCTCGCCCGCCGCGGCGCGCGGCGATGGTGCCCAACTGCGCGTGGCGACTGCCACCGGTCGCTGGGTGCTCGCCGCGACCATTCTCGGGTCCGCGATCGCAGCGATCGACGCGACGGTCGTCGGGATCGCGCTACCCGCGATGGGGCGCGACTTTCACGTCGGGATCGCTTCGCTCCAGTGGGTGGTTACGGCGTACACGCTCACCCTCGCGGGGCTGCTGCTGGTCGCCGGCGCGCTCGGCGATCGCTACGGCCGTCGGCGGGTCTTCGTGCTCGGCGTCGGGTGGTTCGCGGTCGCCTCCGCGCTATGCGGTGCCGCGCCGAACGCCCCGACGCTGATCGGTGCACGGGCGTTGCAAGGCGTCGGCGCGGCGCTGCTGACGCCTGGCAGCCTGGCGATCCTGCAGGCGTCGTTCGCGCCGGATGACCGCGGTCGCGCCATCGGCGCGTGGGCGGGGCTCGGCGGCCTCGCGACCGCGGTCGGCCCGTTCGTGGGTGGCTGGCTCGTCGGTGCTGTGTCCTGGCGGCTCATCTTCTTCATCAACCTGCCCGCCGCGGCGGCCGTCATTGTGATTTCCGCGCGGCACGTCCCCGAGTCCCACGACGAAGCCGCCACCGGGCGGGTGGACGCGCTTGGCGGCGCGCTGGTGAGCCTGGGGCTGCTCGGCGTGGTCTTCGCGCTGATCGAAGGTCAGTCCCGTGGTTGGACGTCTGGTGCCGTGCTCGCGGCGCTGCTCGGCGGTGTTGCCGCGCTCGTTGCGTTCATTCCTCACGAACGACGGGCCGCACAGCCGATGGTGCCGCTCGAGGTCTTCCGATCGCGGCAGTTCACTGCGACAAACCTCGTGACCTTCGTCGTCTACGGCGCGCTCGGCGGCGCGTTGTTCCTGCTGCCCGTGCAGCTGCAGCAGGTCGTTCGATACTCGCCGATCGCGGCGGGGACCTCGCTCTTGCCGGTCACTGTGATCATGCTGGCGCTCTCCGCGAGGTCGGGTGCCCTGGCCGGCCGAATCGGCCCGCGACTGCAGATGACCCTTGGTCCTGTGGTGATCGGCGCCGCCATGCTGCTGATGGCGGTCGTCGGACCCGGCGCGAGCTACGCACGCAACATTGGTCCCGCCGTTGTCGTCTTCGGCATCGGGCTGGCGATCATCGTCGCGCCGCTGACATCGGTTGCGATGTCGTCCGCGCCGGGTGAGCACATCGGGGTGGCATCGGCGATCAACAACGACGTCGCCCGCACGGCAGGCCTGCTCGCCGTCGCCGTGCTCCCGACGCTCGTGGGCCTCACCGGGGCGGACTACCTGCGGCCGCTGGCGTTCAACCGCGGCTTTCACGACGCGATGGTCATTGCGGCGCTGACGTGTGCGACGGGCGGGCTGCTCGCCGCGGTGGGTATCCGCAACCCTCACCGCCACGCGCGTGAGGAACACTGTCTCAGCTGCTCCCTTGACGCCCCCACACTGGCGCCGCCGAGAAGGCAGCACGCCGGCGCATCGACGTAGCGTCATCGGCGATCATCGGCTCCGCGGAGGACGTTATGGCAGCGACCTGTAGGCATCTCGACACGGTCCGGGATGTCGCGCCGTCGAGCACCGGGTGCGAGGACTGCCTCCGCATCGGCGGGGAGTGGGTGCACCTGCGGTTATGCATGGCGTGCGGGCACATCGGCTGCTGCGACAACTCGCCCAACCGGCACGCGACCGCGCACTGGAACGACAGCGACCACCCGCTGATTCGGTCGTACGAGCCCGGCGAGGACTGGTGGTGGTGCTACCCGGAGGAGCTTTTCTTCGACGTCGACGACGCGCCCGCCGCGCCGTCGCATCCCTAGCCGGACGCGCAGCCGATGGCGCGCGCCGACAACTAGCTCGTTGAGGCTCCGCCCGCTTCCCGCGGAGTTCGCCAGTACGCGCGACACGCTGCACCGCGTCGCGGCGCACGTGCTCGGGCGACGCCGGCACCAACTCACGGGCAAGTTCGGACTGCGCGCGACGCCCGGCGGCATCGGTACGCCGGCCGCAGGCCCCGAGCACGAGACGGTCCGGATCACTGGGACAAACCTGCTGCACGAGCGCACCGGCGCAGTCGCGTCCACGGCCACGCTCGACCTCAGCGGAGCCACGCTTCGCGAAGCGGCGGCGTTTGTCGAGGTCGACGTGGACGCGCCGTTTTCCGTCGGGCGCAACACGCCGGATCGGCGCGATCCCGACGCGGCCCTCGCCGTAGACCCGGAGGCGGCGGCCGTCCTGTGGCATTGGTTCGCATTCGCGTGGCGGGTCCTCGATGCAGCCGTCACGTCGCTGGGCGCGGAGGCCGCGCCAACGGTCGTCCAGCTGTGGCCCGAGCACTTCGACGCCGGGTGCGACGCGGCGTCGGCCGGGGGACGTGTCAACCTCGGCGCATCGCCCGGCGACGGCTTCAGCGCCTCGCCTTACCTCTACGTCGGGCCGTGGGAACCAGAGCGCCCGGGTGACGGGGCGTTCTGGAACGCGCCGTTCGGCGCGGCACTGTCGTACGACGTGCTGCTCGCCGCCGCCGACCCGGTTGCGACGGCAGCATCGTTCCTGCGACGCGGCTGGGACCTAATGGACGCAGCAGCCGGCGTGGGCAGCCCGCCCTGTGGATGAACGTTCAGCGGAACGTTCATCCACAGCCCCGTCGAACCCCACCGCAGGCAACAAGAATTGTCGGACCTCCCGAATAGCGTCGCCGTAAGTGCTGGGAGGTAGCGGTGAACGATCCAACGCAACTTCGGAACGACGAGCTCGCCGACTCGATCTGCACGCTTGCCGGGCGAATTGCCGCCGCGACGTGCGAGTGGCTGCTGCTGATCGCGGAGTTCGATCGGCGCGAGGCATGGGGCGGCCCCGGGCTCCGGTCGTGTGCGCATTGGCTCAACTGGCGCTGCGGTGTGTCCCCGAGGACCGCGCAGGAGCACGTGCGTGTGGCCCACGCGCTGCTCGCGTTGCCCAAGATCCGTAAGGAGTTCGCCGCTGGGCGGATTTCCTACTCGAAGGTTCGCGCGATTACTCGCGTCGCGACGCCCGAGGAGGAGCCTGAGCTACTCGACGCAGCGCAATGTGCGACCGCGGGTCAGATCGAGGACATCGTGCGCGGATGGCGTCGGTGCGACGCCCTACAACTCGGGCACGAGCGCTACAAGCGCAGGCGTGCCGCTTTCACGTCTGACGACGACGGCACGGAGCGCATGGTCCTGCACCTGCCGCCTGAGGAGATGGCGGTCGTCCGGGCCGCGACGCAGGCGATGCTCGCTCAGATCGCTAGCGCTGATCCCACGCGGGATCGTGATGCCGAGAACGAGGCGGTGATGCCCCAGCCTTCGCGCGAAGCGACGCTCGCGGACGCGGTCGTGGCGGTATTCGCGTCCTGGCAGGCCGAAAGCCGTGTCGTTCAGCCAGGACAAGCCGCGTCGGAGGCAATCGTGACCGTTGACCTCGACACCCTGCGTGGGACGACACCGCCTCCGAGAACGACGCGGGACATTGCCCGCATACCGGCGCCCCCCGGCTTCCATCGACCGCGTCGTCCGACGCGTCCCCAGCAGGTGTGCCGCGCGGGCCGGCGGACCGCGATTGCCGCAGAGACGGCGCGCCGAGTGCTGTGTGACACGCCAACCGTGGCCGTAGTAGCAGATTCCGCGGGCAACCCGTTCGACCTGGGCCGCCGAACGCGACGGCTCAACGCCTCGTTACGTCGGGCGCTCTGGCACCGCGACGGCGGGCGATGTCAGGCGCCGGGATGTCAACGACGTGGCTACCTGCACGCTCACCACATTCGGCCCTGGGCGAAGGGCGGGGGGACGAAGCTCGAGAACCTGATCCTGCTCTGCCCGTTTCACCACGAGCTGATCCACGAAGGTGGGTGGTCGATCGCGGTGCCCGCGCCGCACGAGTTCATCTTCTACGACGCTGAGCAGCAGCCAGTGGAATACGCCCATCCCCAGCCGACCGCGACTGCCGCGCTGGAAGGCGACAACCGCGTCGATGCGCTCGAAGCACGTGACGGCCGTCCGGCCGACATCAGTTTCGTGCTCGCCGTTCTCCTAGG
>JBHELW010000366.1:0-5559 GCA_046262915.1 Mycobacteriales bacterium
GCGGCCGCGCCCGTCCCCGCGCACGACGACGCCTTCGAGGCGATGCTCGCGGCCGAGCGCCGCTTTGGCGGCGGCGACGTCACCGGCGTCGACGCACGCGCGGATGTAGGTCGACGAGATCGTCGTGTCACCGATGCGCAGTAGTGGCACGCCCTCAGTCGCGAACCCGAAGCGCGCGCCGAGCTGGGTCAACGCCGCGACGTCGCCGGCGGCTTTGTGGCCGAAGCGGAAGTTCTCGCCGACGACAACCGCGTCCGCGTGCAGGTGCTCGACCAGCACTTCGTGCGCGAACTCGGCCGGCGTCAGCCGGGAGAACTCGAGCGTGAAGGGCAGGACGCACAGCACGTCGGCGCCGAGCCCTTCGACCAGCTCCGCCTTGTGACGTGGCGTCGTGAGTACGGCGGGATGCGAGCCCGGCCGCACCACCTCCGCCGGGTGCGGGTCAAAGGTGATGACGACCGAGGGCACACGACCCGCAGCGCGCGCGACGGCGCGTCCGATGATCGCCTGGTGTCCGCAGTGCACACCGTCGAATACGCCGATCGTCGCCACGCAGCGGCCCCAGCCGCGCGGCACGTCGCCGATCCCCCGCCAACGCTGCACGAGCTTGAGCGTAGGGCCGCCCGCCACAGCGTCCCGATGCACCCTCGTGAAACGCCCGTCTTCTCCACCGACACCCTCATTAAGAGGGTCGGAAACGACTTACTAGGTGCCGCGGCAGAAGATCTGCGACTCCGACGACACACTCAACGTGGTCCTCCAGCCGCGCGACTTCTAGCGCGCCTGGGCCGCTTAGGACGACTGCGTCATTGCAAAAGGTCAATCTTGCGCCGTCCGGCAGCGTTCGGAATATGTGCTCCATGAGGCGCGGATGAATCATCATGTGCGCGTACTCACTCATGCCGTGGGACTCGATGAAGTACAGGCGATTGAAATCCTCCCATTCCAGCGGTAGGTCGCCCATCAGGAGCTCGGCCGTCTGCACATCGTCTCGACCGCGAAGTGTCAGGGTCGGTAGCCATGTCCCAGGCACCCAGACGATGTAGGCGTACTGGATGAACTCTTTGCCGCGGGGGCCGGCGGGCGGTCCCGTCTCCTGAAGACCCCATAGCTCCCACGGACCCACGCGCCCGACGATCGTGATCGGGACGTCGCGTCGGGGAGTATCAGGCGGAAGCAGGGGTGCGCCGGGCAGGCGACTCGCCGCCCCCGGATGCCCTGGGACGTAGGTGTGCCACCCATGTGCCGCAGCGAGGGCCTCCACCGTGAGTCCACGGAGCACCTTTCGCGCGCGAGCACGCCATCGCCGCCGGAGAAGAACTCGAACCGCCGCCACAGGCGCGACGAGTGCAAGTGATGCCAACATCCCTAAGCCAAGCGGTACGAGCGGACGTCCAATCACCGTTAACCACAGCCGCGCTGCGACGAACATGGCAAAACCTGCAAACACGAGCGCATTTCGCGCCTTGCGCAGGCGGCGGTCCCACAGTTCCGCGTCGTGTCGCTCATGCGGCTCCAACGGACGCACTGCGGGCGCACGACGTTCGAACCTGGTGCGAGAGGCTGGGAGCTCGAGGCGCCCGCGAATCGGGGGGAGCTCCGGCCGGGGCGCGGTCGCAACCGCCCGAAGTTCCGCCCAACGCCGCCTCCCGGCGCGCATCAAGCGGAGCACCGCGAGGCTGGTCAGCGCGCCAATAACGAGCTGGGCGACCATGCCATCGTCTTCGCGCGTGACCCACCAGAACGCTCCGCTGATGCCCAGCGGCAGCAACGCGAGGAAAGCCCAGAGCCGTGTTCTCGTCCCGAGCGACTCGGCGGCGCGATGAGGAAAAGCAAGTACTGCCGCCCGCGCGACGAGGCCCAGAAAGATCACGATGAGGCACGCCAGGGTGAACCCGATATAGAGCGCGATCAATACGGGTTCTAGCGTCATCTGCCGTTCCCGAACACCGCGAGGTAGCGCAGGCGGTCGGCGCCGAGGTCGTCGGTGACCAGGGCCAGCAGGTCGCCGTCGCAGTCGAACGTCGCGACCGGTCCGTCGGGCAGGTTCTGCGCCGACAGCTTGGCGCCGGTGCGGATGCGCGCGGCGAGCTCGTCGTCGACGTCCCATCGCGCGAAGGCCGCGGCCGCCGCCGCATTGAGCGGAATCAGGTCGCCGCCAACGTCGATCTCGTCGAGCGGCCGCGCGCGTGTGACGTCGTATGGACCGAGCGCCGTGCGCCGTAGCGCGGTGAGGTGACCGCCGACGCCGAGCGCAACGCCGAGGTCTCGCGCGATGGCCCGGATGTAGGTGCCGGTGGAGCAGTGGACCGACACGTCGAGCTCGACTGCCTTCGCGGTCCGTCGGACAGCGGACGTCGTGAGCTCGTGCACCGTGACGTCGCGCGGCGCGAGCTCGACAGGGTTGCCTTCACGAGCGTGTCGGTACGACCGGACGCCGTCGACCTTCACCGCGCTGACTGCGGGCGGCACCTGCGAGAGCCGACCGCGCTGTGCGTCGAGCGCAGCCGCGATCGCGTCGTCGGTCAGCGCCGTCGCGTCGCGCCGGTCGATGACATCGCCTTCGGCGTCGTCGCTCGAGGTGCTGACGCCGAGGCAGATCGTCGCGTCGTAACGCTTGTCCTGCGCCGCGAGGTGACCGAGCAGTCGCGTCGCCTGCTCGAGCCCGACGAGCAAGACCCCGGTCGCCATCGGGTCGAGCGTGCCGGCGTGCCCGACGCGACGCGTGCCGGCGAGCTTGCGGACCCGCGCGACGACGTCGTGGCTCGTCCAGCCAGCGGGCTTGTCTACGACGAGCAGACCCGCCGCGCTCATCCGCCGGCGCCCCCACGCAGCGCATGGCGCAGGTGCGCGAGCGCGTCCTGGTAGTCGACGTCGCTGGTGAAACCGGCCGCGAACCGGTGCCCGCCCCCGCCATTCGCCACGGCGATCGCGCCGACGTCGACGCGCCCCCGGGAGCGCATCGACACCGCCCAGCGCCGGTCGGACTCCTGCTTGAACACAACGGCCACCTCGGACTCGGCCGTCGTGCGAATGACGTCGATGACGCCCTCGATCTCGTCCATCCGCACACCGAAGTCGTCGAGGTCAGAGGCGAAGACGACGGTCCAGACGAGGCCGTACGGTCGCTCCAGACGGGTGCGTTCCAACAGCTCACCGAGCAGCCGCAGGTAGTCGAAGCGATTGGTGTCCCACACCGTCCGCGAGATCTCGTCGTGCGCGATCCCCGTCGCGAGCAGCCGCGCCGCGAGCTCGTGTACGGCGGGAGTGGTTGCCGAGAACTTGAACGACCCCGTGTCCGTGGTGAGGCCGGTGTAGAGGCACGTCGCGATCTCCGGCGTGAGCGCTACGCCGAGGCGGCGCAGCAGCTCCTCGACGACGACCGCGCTCGCCGCGGCTCCGCTGTCGACGAGGTGGATGTTGCCGTAGCCGGTGTTCGAGGCGTGGTGGTCGACGACGACGACACAGTCGGCCTTCTCGGCGTGCGGTGCCAGCGCGCCCAGCCGGTCGAGCGAGCCGGTGTCGAACGTGACGAGAAGCGTCGGGGCCGGCGGGAACTCGCCGACGGGGACGAGCAGCTCTTGGCCCGGCAGGAACGAGTACATGGCCGGCACCGCGAACGGCTCGCTCCCCCACGACGCGACGACGGCCTTGCCCAACCCGCGCAGCCCGAGGCCGAGCGCGAGCATCGAGCCGAGCGCGTCGCCGTCCGGCCCGACGTGGCAGGCGAGCGCAATGCTCTGAGCCGACGCAATGGCGTCCAACGCGCCGTGCCACGCCGCGTCGTCAATGCGTGTCGCCAGTGCCTGGTTAGCCATCGACGGCGGCCTCCGCCGGTTCGGTGTCGTCGTCATGGCGGTACGGGTCGGCGTCCCCGGCCGGAACGGCGTTCGCCGCTGCGGCCGCCTTCTCGGCGTCGGACGCGCGCACCGCCGCGACGAGGTCGTCGATCTGTCGCCCCGTCTCGGGCACGACGTCGGCAACGAACGTCAACGACGGCACGAAGCGCAGCCGGCACTGCCGACCGATCTCGGCGCGGACGACGCCGCGCGCGGACTCCAGCGCGGCGGCAGTGTCCGCGCGCGCGACGTCGTCGCCGAACACCGTGTAGAAGACGGTCGCCTCGCGCAGATCCGGAGTGACCTTCGCGGCCGTGACCGTGACGAACCCGAGGCGCGGGTCCTTGACGTCCGTTTCCAGCGTTTCCGCTACGACGACCCGGATGCGGTCAGCGAGCTTGCGGGCCCGCGCGGTGTCGGTCATCAGTCGTCCTCGAGGTGGTGGAAGCGCTGGGCGGCGGACAGCACGGTGACTTCGGGATGCTCGGCGACGAGACGCTCCGCGGCCCCGAGGACCGCGGCACAGTGCGCCTGGTCGGGCGCAACGACCGCAATGCCCACCAGAGCACGGCGGTGCAGGTCGAGATGCCCCGCCTCGGCGGCGGCAACCTCGAACCGGCGCTTGAGCTCCGCGACGATCGGGCGCACGACGGATCGCTTCTCCTTCAGTGAGTGCACGTCGCCGAGCAGCAGGTCAAGGGCCAACGTCCCCGTGACCACCTACTCGCGCGGCTTCTCGCGCATCTCGAAGGTCTCGATGACGTCCTCGACCTTGATGTCGTTGAACGAACCGAGCCCGATACCGCACTCGTAACCCTCGGCGACGTCGCGCACGTCGTCTTTGAACCGGCGTAGCGAGTCGATGCTCAGCGTGTCGGAGATGACCACGCCGTCCCGGACAAGTCGCGCCTTGCTGTTGCGCGTGATCGTGCCGGACCGGACGATGCAGCCCGCGACGTTGCCGATGCGCGGCACCTTGAAGACCTCGCGGACCTCGGCGCTGCCGAGCGCGACCTCTTCGTACTCCGGCTTGAGCATCCCCTTGAGCGCGGCTTCGATGTCCTCCAGCGCCTGGTAGATCACGCGGTAGAGGCGGATGTCGACGTGCTCGCGGTCGGCGAGCTCGCGGGCCTTGCCCTCGGGTCGCACGTTGAAGCCGAGGATGATCGCGTCCGACGCGCTGGCCAGCGTGACGTCGTTCTCGGTGATCGCGCCGACGCCGCGGTGCAGGATGCGCAACCCGACTTCCTCGCCGACGTCGAGCTTGAGCAGGGCATCCTCGACCGCCTCGACCGAACCCGAGACGTCGCCCTTGAGGATGAGGTTGAGCTGGTTGACCTCGCCCTCCTTGATCCGGGCGAACAGGTCTTCCAGGCTCGGCCGGCCGCGGCTGATGGCGAGCTCGGCGTTGCGCTCGCGCGCCTGTCGCCGCTCGGCGATCTGCCGCGCCATCCGGTCCTCGGAGACGACCATGAAGTTGTCGCCGGCGCCCGGCACTGAGGTGAACCCGAGCACCTGCACCGGACGAGCGGGGCCCGCGTCGTCAACCGCGTTGCCGTGCTCGTCGAGCATCGCGCGCACGCGGCCGAACGCGTCGCCGGCGACAACGGAGTCACCGATGCGCAGCGTCCCTCGCTGAACCAGGACCGTGGCCACCGGGCCGCGGCCCTTGTCGAGATGCGCCTCGATCGCCACGCCCTGCGCGGCCATGTCGGGGTTG
>JBHELW010000367.1:0-1305 GCA_046262915.1 Mycobacteriales bacterium
GCGTAGTGCGCGGCGATCTCGGCAACGGATGGCTGGTCCGGGATGTAGTCCTTGCTGTCCGGCCCGTTGAGGAACTGCTCGTCGGTGGCGTTGACGACGATCCGCACGGTGCCCGGGCGCCAGTGCGCCTGCTGCCCCGGCCGAACCGAGCATCCGGGCGACGCCGCGACGAGCGAGCACTGCGCGTTCGGCGCGGTGCCCGCACCGATGCGGACGGCATCGCGGCCGGACCCCGTTGCGAGCTGGTCGAGCGCGATCAGCACCGGCTCCGGCCCGCTGCCGCACGCCCGCAGCGCCGCGATCCGCTCCAGCAGGTCAGAGTCGATCCGCCCGATATCGCGCAGCCGCTCGAACATCGCCGGCTGGTTCGCGCACTCGCTCGGCCGGAACTGCGTGCCCCCCGGCTCGCGCACGACGTTGTATTCCGCGAGCCCCGCCTGCGCGTCGATCCGCAGGTCGGACAGGCCCTTGGCAATCTTGTTCAGCCCGTCCTTGAGCGCGTCGATCGTGCCCTGCATCGATCCCGACGTGTCGACGAGGAACATCACGTCGACCGGTGTCGGCCGCGGTGGGATGCCGACGTTGTAGTTGACGGTTCGGCGCTGGTTGTAAGGGATCGTCAATGCGTTGTGCTTCGGGGTGAACCCGGCCGGCGGCGGCGGCGGCACGCCCGGCGTCCGGAAGTAGGGGATGTCCGGCGCCGCGACGGTCGTCTTGCGCGACGCGATCGGCGAGAAGCGCAGCAACCGGTCGTTGGTCTTCGCGTAGGAGACGACGTCCTTGCCGCGCGTGGCCGATGCCGAGAACGCTCCGGCGTAGTCCACCGGGGTGATGTCGTGGATCCGCCCGGTGCCGAGGTCGATTTGGAAGATGTGCGACGTCGCGCCGGTCGTCGACACGATGAGGTCGGTGCGTAGCCGCCCGTGGTCCGCCGCGTCGACACCGGCCGGTGCCGCGAGCGGGAAGAAGCTCGCGCCACGGTCATACGTCGCGAGCGCGGTGGTGCCCGTGTCGCTGTAGCCGATGACGAGCTCGCTGGCACTGAAGATGCTCTCGCCGTCGCCGATCGGGCCGACGTCTACGGCGGTGAAGTGCTCAGTTGCCTGCCGCTCCGTGGGGAGACCGGACGGCGCGGCGAAAGTGACGCCGCCGTCGGTCGACACGAGCAGCTTGCCGCCGGACACCGCCCAGAGCGTCTTGGTGTTGCGCGACTCCGGTGCCATGTCGGTGATGGCGTCGGGCAGGCTCGAGACGTCACTGACCTGCTGCCATGACGCGCCGCGGTCGTCGCTGCGGTAGAGCACG
>JBHELW010000368.1:0-6058 GCA_046262915.1 Mycobacteriales bacterium
CGCAGCAGGCCGCGACGGACGAGGTCGGCGAGCAGGTCGGGCGTCGTCGGACCGAAGAGCTCGATGTCACCGGGCTCGGCCAACGGCAGCTCGGCCGCAG
Source organism: Mycobacteriales bacterium (assembly GCA_046262915.1). Taxonomy (GTDB): domain Bacteria; phylum Actinomycetota; class Actinomycetes; order BP-191; family BP-191; genus JBHELW01. Next base: position 101 of record JBHELW010000368.1, read on the forward strand.
CCGCGCAGAGGTGCGGGCCGAGCACGTACGGGTTGTCCGGGTCGAGGACGGTTGCCTCGACCGGTCGGCCGAAGAGCGCGTCCGGATGGTGAACGAGGTAGCTGTCGAGCGGGTCGTCGCGCGCGACGAAAACCGCGAGAGCTGGTGCGCCGCCGCGCCCGGCCCGACCGGCTTGCTGCCACATCGACGCAACCGTCCCCGGGAAGCCGGTGATGACTACTGCGTCGAGCCCCGAGATGTCGACCCCGAGCTCCAAGGCGTTCGTCGCGGCGACGGCGAGCAGGTCGCCGGCGCGCAGCGCGCGCTCGAGCTCACGACGTTCCTCAGGCAGGTAGCCCGCTCGGTAGGCCGCGACCCGCCGGGACAACTCGGGCGCGACCTCGCCGAGCGCGCGGCGCGCCTGCTGCGCGACACCCTCCGCGCCGCGTCGTGATCGCACGAAAGCCAGCGACCGCACGCCGCCGATGGCGAGCTCCGTCAGCAACCATGCCGTTTCGGCGTTGGCCGAGCGGCGGACACCCGCGTCGGGGTCGGTCAGTGGCGGCTCCCACAGCGCGAAGTCCAGCGCCCCCCGCCTCGCGGTGTCGGTGTCGACCGCGACGACCGGCACGCCAACGAGCTGCGCGGCGCTGTGCTCCGCCGCGCTGACCGTCGCCGAGGCGAGGACGAACGTCGGCGACGCGCCGTAATGCGCGCACAGCCGACGCAGTCGTCGGATGACGTGCGCGACGTGGCTGCCGAACACGCCGCGGTAACCGTGGCACTCGTCGATGACGACGTAGCGCAGGGCGCGCAGGAAGCTCGCCCAGCGCGCGTGTCCGGGCAGCAGGCTGTGGTGGAGCATGTCCGGGTTGGTCAGCACGAAGTTCGCGTGCGAGCGCACCCACTCCCGCTCGTCGGACGGCGTGTCTCCGTCGTAGGTCGCGGCGCGCAGCTGGGCGATCCGCAGACCGCGTACGGCGCGCAGCTGGTCGACGGCGAGAGCCTTGGTCGGCGCGAGGTAGAGCGCGGTCGTCCGCGGTGCCTCGACGATGTCGGTGACTGCGGGGAGCAGGTAGCCAAGGGACTTACCCGAGGCGGTGCCGGTCGCGATGACGACGTGTGTCCCGTCGTGGGCGAGGGTCGCCGCGCGCGCCTGGTGCTGCCAGGGCGCCAGGATGCCCTCGAGGGCGAGCCGGTCGACGAGCAGGGGAGCAACCCAGCTCGGCCACGAAGTCGTGTGGCCGACGCGCGCGGAGACGTGTTCGACGTGGCGGAGCTGTCCGACGTAGCGCGGGTCGTCGACGAGCTGCTCGAGCAGGTGCGTCGCGTCCGCGAGCTGCGCCCCGCGCGCGGTCACTTCGATGGTGCGGACACGACCGGGCTGTCCGGCGCGTCCGGCATCGGCTCGGGATCCGCGCGCGGCCAGCGCAACGACGCCCAGATTGACGCGCCGATGCACGTCGCGATCACGAGCAGGCTGAGCAGCGTGGGGATGTGCACGTGCAGCGCGGTGAGCAGCATCTTGACGCCGACGAAGCTGAGGACTGCGGCGAGTCCGACGCGCAGGTAGTGGAACGTCCCGACGACCCCGGCGAGCAGGAAGTACATCGCGCGGAGACCCAAGATCGCGAAGATGTTCGACGTGAACACGATGAACGGGTCCACGGCTTTCGCGTGCGGGAAGATGCCGATGACGGCGGGGATCGAGTCGACCGCGAACACGAGGTCCGACACCTCGATGAGTACGAGCACCGCGAACAGCGGCGTGGCGATGCGGCCCCGCCGCGGCTTGCCATCGACCCGTCCGCGCCGCGTGAACAGCTTCGCGCCGTCGTAGTCGTCACTCAGTGGCAGAAAACGTCGGATCACGCGAAGCGTGCGGTTGTCGCTGGGGTCCACGGGGTCCCCGTCGTGCCGCAGCATCTTGATGCCGCTGTAGACGAGGAACGCGCCGAACAGGTAGATGACGAACTCGAATCGGGCGATAAGCGCGACGCCCGCGAAGATGAAGATCGCCCGAAAGATCTGCGCGCCGAGCACGCCGTAGAACAGGACGCGGTGCTGCGCCGCCGCGGGCACGGAGAAGAACGTGAAGATCAGGACGAAGACGAAGATGTTGTCGACGCTGAGCGACTCCTCGACGAGGTAGCCGGTGACGAAGTAGGTCGCCTTCTGCTGTCCGCTGACGACGAGGACGCCGCCGGCGAACAGCATCGCCAACGCCACCCAGCACGCCGACGTGATCGCGGCTTCTTTGGTCGTGACCTCGTGCGGGTTCCGGTGCAGGACCTTGAGGTCGACGACGAGTGCGATGAGCACGAAGGCGACGAACCCGCCGTAGGCGAGAACACGCCCTTCCACGCCCGCTCCCTGCTCGTGGCGGCGGCGACTGCGCCGCGGCAATGGCCCGAGTCTCGCACAGCGCTGAGGCGCCGCTGTCCGTGGTTAGATCGTGCCCGCACTTGCGGCTCGAGGAGTCGCCCGAGCCCGGTTGGACCCTGCACAGCACCCTGGAGGACTGCGTGGACCTGTCCCTGTCGACCCGGACCGAAGGGGATCGCACCGTCGTCGAAGTTGGCGGCGAGATCGACGTCTACACCGCGCCGAAACTGCGCGAGCAGCTCATCGAGCTCGTCTCGGGTGGCGCCTACCACCTCGTCGTGGACATGGAGAAGGTCGACTTCCTCGACTCGACCGGTCTCGGCGTGCTGGTCGGCGGCCTCAAGCGCGTGCGCGCGCACGAAGGCTCGCTGCGGCTCGTCTGCACGCAGGAACGCATCCTCAAGATCTTCCGCATCACCGGCCTGACGAAGGTGTTCCCGATCCACGCGACGGTCGAGGAGGCCGTGGCGGCGACTGACTGACCGGACCAGGCCACCCGCGCCCATGTCGACCGTAGAGCTGCGGTTCACACCGCTGCCGGCCCACGTGCGCACCGCGCGCCTCATCGCTGCCGCCGTTGCGCGGCGCAGCGCCCTCGACGAGTCGGTCATCGACGAGATCAAGCTCGCGGTGGGCGAGGCATGCTCGCGTGCGGTCAGCGTCCATCGCGACCACGCAGCGGGCGATGAGGTCGTCGTGACGATCACCGACGACACCAAGTTCACCGTCGCGGTCCAAGACCGCGGGCCCGCGGCCGCCGACGTCTCGCTGGAAGATCTCTCCAACAGCGCGTTCGAGGTGCTCGGTGCGGGCGCGACCGCGGGTGCGGGCGACCCCGCGGCGCCACCGCTACCCCCCGGATTCGGCCTGGCGATGATCGCGGGGCTCGTGGACGACGTCGAGGTGGACAGCGCGGCCGAGGGGACCATCGTCACGATGCGGTGGCCGCGCCCGCCCGCGACATAGGTTTGCTGGCCGCAAGCGCCCTTCGTTAGAGTCGCGCGCCGTTAGCGCGCCCAAACGACGGCGCTGCTGAACCCGAGGCAATGCACCGGACGCGGCGTGCGTCGGGTGTGCTGTGTCACGTCAAGGAGGACGTCGATGGGTCACCTGCTCGCGCAAGAGGGCGGGAAGATCCCCGAGATCGCCGGCGGCGACAACACGCTGCTGCTCCTCGTGTTCGCGATCTCGTTCGTGGCTTTGGCCGTCGCCTGGTACCTGTCGCGCGAGGTGCTCGCCGCGAGCCAGGGGACCGAGCAGATGCGGAGCATCGCCCGCGCCATTCAGGAAGGGGCGAGCGCCTACCTGGCGCGACAGTTCCGCACCGTTGCCGCCTTCGTCGTCCTCACGTTCGTCGTCCTGCTCGCACTGCCGGCGGACACCGGCGGCGTGCGCTTCGGGCGTTCACTCTTCTTCGCGATCGGTGCCGGGCTCTCCGCGGTGACCGGCGCCGCAGGGATGGGCCTGGCGGTGCGCGGCAACGTCCGCGTGGCGGCCGCGGCCCAAGACTCCGGGCTCAAGCGCGCACTGCGCATCGCGTTCCGTACCGGCGGTGTCGCCGGGATGTTCACGGTGGGGCTGGGGCTCCTCGGGGCGACGACGGTGCTCATCCTCTACCGCGAGCAGGCGCCGAACGTGCTTGTCGGTTTCGGGTTCGGTGGCGCGCTGCTCGCGATGTTCATGCGGGTCGGTGGCGGCATCTTCACGAAGGCCGCCGACGTTGGCGCGGACCTCGTCGGGAAGGTGGAGCAGGGGATCCCCGAGGACGACCCGCGCAACGCCGCGACCATCGCCGACAACGTCGGTGACAACGTCGGTGACTGCGCGGGCATGGCCGCCGACCTGTTCGAGTCCTACGAAGTGACGCTGGTCGCGGCGCTGATCCTGGGCAACGCGGCATTTGGCATCAAGGGCGTCATCTTCCCGCTGCTCGTGCGCGGCATCGGTGTGATCACCTCGATCCTCGGGATCTTCGCCGTCTCGCCGCGCGACTCCGACCGCAACGGCATGAAGGCGATCAACCGCGGGTTCTTTGCCTCGGCGATCGCGTCGGCAGTTCTCGTCGCGATCACCGCTTACGCCTACCTGCCCGACCGGCTCGCCAACGCGCCCGGCGGGTTCGACGGCGACCCGCGGCTGGTCGCCACGATCGCGGTCATCATCGGCCTCGTCCTCGCGTCGGTCATCCAGGTCCTCACGGAGTACTTCACGTCGACGGAGCGCAAGCCCGTGAAGGACATCGCGAAGTCCTCGCTCACCGGTCCCGCTACGACGATCCTCTCCGGCGTATCCGTCGGGCTGGAAAGCGCGGTCTACTCGGCGCTGGTTCTCGCCGGCGCGATCTACGGCTCGTACCTGCTCGGCGGCGGATCGGAGCAGGTCGCCCTGTACTCGATCGCGCTGACCGGCATGGGGATGCTGACGACCGTCGGCGTCATCGTCTCGATGGACACCTATGGGCCGGTGTCCGACAACGCGCACGGCATCGCGGAGATGGCTGGCGGCCTCGGGGCCGAGGCGGACGAGATCATGGCCGGGCTGGACGCGGTGGGTAACACGACGAAGGCCATCACCAAGGGCATGGCCATCGCGACCGCCGTGCTCGCGGCGACCTCGCTCTTCGGCTCGTTCCGCGAGGCAGTCAACGGCGCACTCCGGACCGCACACATCACCGCGCCGTTCAGTCTCAGCATCGACCGCCCGGAGATCCTCGTCGGGCTGGTCATCGGCGCGTCGGTGACGTTCCTGTTCTCCTCGCTCGCGATCGCCGCGGTCTCCCGCGCGGCCGGACGCGTGGTGTTCGAGGTGCGCGAGCAGTTCCGCACCAAGCCGGGGATCATGGACTACACCGAGAAGCCCGACTACGCCGCGGTTGTCGACATCTGCACCCGCGACTCGCTGCGCGAGCTGATGACGCCGGGTCTTCTCGCCGTACTCGCGCCCGTGGCGATCGGCTTCGGGCTGGGGTACGGCTCACTCGGCGCCTACCTCGGCGGCGCGATCGCGGCGGGTCAGCTGATGGCCGTGTTCCTGTCGAACGCCGGCGGTGCGTGGGACAACGCGAAGAAGCTCGTCGAGGAGGGTGTCTACGGCGGGAAGGGCTCCGAGGCGCACACCGCGACCGTCATCGGCGACACCGTGGGTGACCCGTTCAAGGACACCGCCGGACCTGCGCTCAACCCGCTCATCAAGGTGATGAACCTCGTGGCGGTGCTCATCGCGCCGACCGTCGTGAAGTACAGCCTCGGTGACGACCGCAACAACGTGCTGCGCGTGCTCGTCGCGCTCGTCGCAGTGGCGATCATCGCGGGCGCGGTCGTCTACTCGAAGCGGCGCACCGTCGCCGCCGCGACCGAGCCCGCCCTGCCTGCTGGGGACGCCGTCGGGTTCAGCTAACCGCCGTACGCTGGCCGGGTGCCCCACAGCCAGCTGTCGTTCTTTACGGCGGACGCGCACGCCGCGTCGCCCAACGACCTCGAGGGGCTCCTCTGCGGACCCGGGCAGGTCGTGCGGCGCGGTGACCGCGCGCGGGTGAGCGTCATCGTGTCTGCCGACTGGCGGGTGGACGTGCTCTCCGGCGCGTTCGAAGGCTTG
>JBHELW010000369.1:0-2524 GCA_046262915.1 Mycobacteriales bacterium
GCTGCGCCCGCCGTACGCGATCTTCCATCAGCGCTACTCCACGAACACGTCGCCGACGTGGGCGCGCGCGCAGCCGTTCCGGTTCCTCTGCCACAACGGCGAGATCAACACGATTCAGGGCAACGTCAACTGGATGCGCGCCCGCGAGGGCGCCCTCGGTACCGGCGAGCTCATCGACGAGGAGCTCGTCCGTCCGGTCATCGAGCCGGATGGTTCCGACTCGGCAATGCTCGACAACGCGGTGGAGCTCGTTGTCCGCGCCGGTCGCGACGTTCGGCACGCACTGGCCATGCTCGTGCCGCCCGCCTGGGAGGAGGACGAGCGGCTGCCCGACGCCGTGCGGGCGTTCTACGCCTACCACGCCGGGCTCGTTGAGCCCTGGGACGGACCCGCGGGACTGGTCTTCTCCGACGGGAAACGAGTCGGCGCCTGTCTCGACCGCAACGGTCTCCGCCCACTGCGCTACGCCGAGTGCAGCGACGGTCTCGTCGTCTGTGGCTCTGAAGCCGGGATCGTCGACCTCGCCGACCACGGGTCGGTGCAGCGACGGCGGCTCGGCCCCGGCGAGATGCTCTGCGTCGATCCGACCGAGGGCGTCCAGCACGACGCCGACATCAAGGCGTGGCTGGCTCGGCGACAGCCCTATCGCGCGTGGCTCGACCGCGGTCTACGCCAGGTGCGCGCCTGGTCGTCCGGCGAGTCGCCGCGCGCCGACCTGCTCGTCCAGCAGGCGGCGCATGGCTACACCCGCGAAGAGCTCACGACAGTCGTGCGCGCGATGGCAACCAACGGCAAAGAGCCGATCTCGTCGATGGGCGACGACACCGCGCTCGCGGTCCTCTCGGGCACGGCGCGCGGCGTAGCGGCGTACCTGAAGCAGCGCTTCGCGCAAGTGACGAACCCGCCTGTCGATCACTTGCGCGAGCGGTCGATGATGTCGATGCGCACGCGGCTCGGGATGCGCGAGCCGCTCCTCACCGAGCGGCCGGACGCGGCGCGCGGGGTCGAGCTCGAGTCGTTCTTGCTCACGCCGGCCGGACTCGACGAGCTGACGCGGGGTTCAGAGGTGCTCGGCCGCTACGCGCGGCTCGACGCGACGTTCCCGGTCGCCGACGGCGCCAGCGCGCTCGAGCCCGCGCTCATCCGCCTGGCCTTCGCCGCCGAGTCCGCGATCCTGGGCGGCGCAGAGCTCGTCGTGCTGGACGACGCTGCGATCTCAGCCAGGCGCGCACCCGTGCCGATGTCGCTCGCCGTCGGCGCCGTGCATCAGCACCTCGTGCACAACCAGCTGCGGACCCTGACCTCGCTCGTCGCCGACACCGCGGAATGCCGCGACGTGCACGGCGCCGCGGTGCTGCTCGGCTACGGCGTCGACGCGATCTGCCCGCGGCTCGCGCTCGACACCGTCGCGGCGATGGCGAGCAAGACCGGCGCCTCCGTGCCAGCACAGCACGGCGCGTTCAAGACTGCTCTCGAAGACGGCGTGCTCAAGGTCATGAGCAAAATGGGCATCTCGTGCCTCGACTCCTACCGCGGCGCGCAGATCTTCGACGCGATCGGCCTCGCCGACGAGGTCGTCGACCGCTGTTTCACCGGCACCGCGTCGATGACGGGCGGCGTCGGGTTCGCCGAGGTCGCCGCGGACGTGCTCGCGCGCCACGACGCCGCCTTCGGACGGACAAAGGTCACGCTCGCCAACCCGGGGTTCGTCAAGTGGCGCCGCGGCGGCGAGTACCACGCGACCAACCCCGACGTCGTCGATGCGCTCCAGCGCGCCTCGCACGTGCTGCAACGTGCGATCCAGTCGGGCGACCGGGCGGCGTACGCGAAGTTCGCCGCGCTCGTCAACGCGCGGCCACCCGCCGAACCGCGTGATCTGCTCGAGATCGTGCCGGCCGCGCAGCCGACCCCGATCGACGAGGTCGAGTCGGCAGCGGACATCGCGCGCCGGTTCTCGACGGGCGCGATGTCGCATGGCTCGATCAGCGCGGAAGCGCACGAGACTCTCGCGCTGGCGATGGCGATGATCGGCGGTCGGTCGAACTGCGGTGAGGGCGGCGAGGACCCAGCGCGCTACCGCGACCTGCGCAACTCGCGGATCAAGCAGATCGCCTCGGGCCGGTTCGGCGTCACGCCGGAGTACGCGTCCTACGCCGACGAGCTGCAGATCAAGATCGCCCAGGGCTCCAAGCCGGGGGAGGGTGGCCAGATCCCGGCCGGGAAGGTGTCCGCCGAGATCGCGCGGCTGCGCCACACAACCGCGGGCGTCGGACTGATCTCGCCGCCGCCGCACCACGACATCTACTCCATCGAGGACCTCGCGCAGCTGATCTACGACCTCAAGCAGGTGAACCTGCGGGCGGACGTGTCGGTGAAGCTCGTCGCCGCAGCCGGGGTGGGCACGATCGCCGTTGGCGTGGCCAAGGCGTTCGCCGAGGTGGTGCATATATCCGGTGCCGACGGTGGCACCGGCGCGTCGCCGCTCGGCTCGATCAAGAACGCCGGCCTGCCGTGGGAGCTCGGC
>JBHELW010000370.1:0-1139 GCA_046262915.1 Mycobacteriales bacterium
TCCCAGGGAAGCAGTTGTTGACCACCGCCACCACGAGTGCTTTCACGTCCGCGATTAACCCGGCACAGTCCAAGCTGAGCGTCGCCGTCGACTCGCCCCGGAAATCGCCGGGGATCACGCCGGGGAAGCAGTTGTTCAGTAGCCCGACGAGAATGCCGGTGACTTCGTCGATCAAGGCTCGGCAGTCGAGTTCGGCGGTATCGGCGGCAGTAGCGCTGCTCGTGCCACGCGCGCCGAGACACTCGTCCACGACCTGCCCGACCGCCGCAAGGGCGTCGCCGATCAGAGCGCCGCAGTCGAGCTCTGCGCTTGTCTCAGCGCTTGCCGCGCTGGTTGAACGGGGCAGACATTGCTGCACGAGAATGAGCGCTTCGCCGGCGGTCGAGCACACCGTTCCTACGACCCCGCCGGAACAATCCAGCGTCGGGGCAACCGCTGGTGCCGGCGCGACCGCCGAGCCGCTACCAGTGGAGGGTGTGGCGACGCCGGGAGTGGTGCTCGCGGCTGGCGACAGTGACGCGCCGGCAGTCGGGGAGCTCGTCGGCGTCCCCGCAGTTGCCGATGGACTGGGCGAGGCTGCTGCGGTCGACGACATCGTCGGCGACGGGTTTTGCGTTGGCGTCGACGATGTAGTGGGCGTCGGTGTTGGGGACGCCGCAGCGCTTGCGAGTAGCCCGCCACTTCCCGTCGGGAGGGGCGCAGGCGTCGGATCTGCGTAAGCGGCACCGGCCGGCACGAGAACCGCGACGGCGAGCAGACAACTGATGAAGACAGGAAGAGCGCGGGGGCGCGGGGACACGGTCGCTCCGGAGCGTCGAAACCTCCCGCAGTGGGAAGTTTGACCGACTATCGGCGCCCGACGTACTCCAACTTGAGCCGGCGACGTCGGCGTTGGACTGAATGTCCTCGCGCCTGATACCGCGCGCGGCGAGCGCGCTCACCCGTCGATCGGTCCGATGTCCACTCTGCCGTCGGCCTGCACGTGGTGTCCCGGGTTGGTCGCGATCTCCCAGCGGAAGCCGTCGGGGTCGGCGACGTAGGAGTGGTAGCCGCCGAAGTCCGCGTACTGCGGCGGCTTGAGGACGGTGCCACCCGCCGCGACGAGGTCGCGGACGACGGCGTCGACCTCGGCCTCGGTG
>JBHELW010000371.1:0-5916 GCA_046262915.1 Mycobacteriales bacterium
CGTCGGCGGCGTGGTGACCCCGATCTGGCCGCCCACCGGGATCGCCGTGGTGGCGCTACTGGGTTTCGGGATTCGCGTGTGGCCGGCGGTCACGATCGCTGCGCTCGCCGTCAACCTGCCGATCAACGCGGCAGTCACGACCGCCGTTCTGATTGCGGTGGGAAACACGGCTGCGCCCGTTCTCGCGGCCTGGCTATTGCGGGCGAGTGACTTCCGGTCGCAACTGGATCGCTTGCGCGACGCACTCGTGCTCGTCTTCCTCGGCGCCCTCGTCGCGATGATGGTCAGCGCGACCTTCGGCGCCACCGCGCTGTTGCTCGACAACACGATCAGTCGCGGAGAGTTCGGCAGTACGTGGGCGTTGTGGTGGGCGGGAGACGGAACCGGCGTACTCGTCTTCGCCCCGCTGTTGTTCAGTTTCCGCTGGCTGCAACACATGACCTGGCCGCGCGCGCTCGAATTGGCTTGGGTCATTGGCGGGCTCGCCGCGATCGGCTACGCGGTTTTCCACGGCCAGGGCCAAGACACCTATCTCGTGTTCCCGCTGCTGATCTGGGCCGCAGTGCGGTTTCGCCAGTTGGGCGCGGCCCTTGCCGCGGTCACCGTCGTAAGTATGGCCACGTGGGCCGCGTTCGATGAGGCCGGTCCGTTTGCACACGTCACCTTCCTGCACCGCGCCCTCACGCTGCAGGTCTACGACGCTGTCGTTGCACTGACATCGTTCGTTCTCGCTGCGGTCATCTCGGAGCGGACGACTGCGCTCGCCGGCCTGAAGACCGCCCTCGAACGAGAGCACGGAATCACCGGGACGTTGCAGCGGAGCCTCCTGCCGGAACGGTTGCCGGAGGTCCCCGGCATGGCTTTCGCTTCGAGGTACATCCCCGGCGGCGCGGGGCTCAAGGTGGGTGGGGACTGGTACGACGTCTTCATGCTCCCGCGCGGCCGCATTGCCTTGACCGTGGGCGACGTCGTCGGCCGCGGCATCGGTGCAGCGGCGGCCATGGGTCAGCTGCGCACCGCGATCCGCGCGTACGCATTGGAGCGTGCGTCTCCCGCCAGCGTGTTGGATCGGTTGTCTCGGTTGGTTGCAGAGTTCGAGGCCGCACAGATGGCGACCCTCGTGTTTGCCGTCTTGGATCCCGAGTCCGAGACGCTCACCTATGCGAGCGCCGGCCACCCACCCCCCCTGCTGCTCGGCCCCGACGGAACGGCGACCTACCTCGACGGCGGGCGCTCGCTTCCGCTCGGGTTGACGAGCACGCCGCGCTCCGAGGCTGTTACGACGGTCGAGGCCGGCGCGACGCTGATCCTCTACACCGATGGGTTGGTCGAACGCCGCGACGCTTCCATCGACGAGGGGTTGGAAGCGCTCCGGCGATCGGTCGAGGGGCACCAGGGTGACCTCGATGCACTGTGCGACAACTGGGTGCTCGCCGCGCCGCGGCCCGAATCCGGAGATGACGATGTGGCCGTGCTCGCCACCATGTTGCTGCCGGTTACGACCGACCTGGATCTGGTCCTTCCCGCAGAGCCGGAGATCGTCGCGTCCGTCCGCCGGGCGCTGCGGTCGTGGGCCGCTCGCTGGGGAGCGACCGCCCAGGAGACCGATGACCTCGTGGCCGCGGTGGGCGAGGCGGCGAACAACGTCGTCGAGCATGCGTACGGTCCAGAGGGCGGGGTTCTCGAGTTGCGCGGCGCATATGACGACGGACGAATCTCCCTCCTCGTACGCGACCACGGGCAGTGGCGGCCGCCCCGAGAGGTCGGGCAGGGCCGGGGTCTGCAGCTCATGCGCGACCTCGTCGACGAGGTCGACCTCGCGCGCGCGCCCGAGGGCACCGAGGTTCGGCTGTCCTATCGGCTCGGTCGCACCGTGCCCCGCGCCCGACAGCCTGTGGATCCCTCGCCGGCCGCGCAACCGTCGGGGCGAGACGAAGACGATCAAGTCGCGATCGTGCGACTGTCCGGCGAGATCGACCTCGCAACCGCGTTCCCGCTCTATCACGAGGTCATGGCGCAGGTCCGCCACGACTCCCTGGGCCTGGTGATCGTCCTGACCGACGTCAGTCACCTCGACAGCGCGGGTTTGCGGCTGCTGTACCGAATTTTCGAACGGCTCGCGCCGCGACGTCAGAAGTTGCGTCTAGTGGCATCACCGGGGTCGGCCGTGTCCCGGATCTTGCAGCTGAGCGGCTTCGACCAGTACGTGCCCGTGTCTCCGACCGTTGCAAGCGCATTGCTCGACATGCGAGCGACTGACTATTCGGGCGGCCATCTGGAGCGGACACCCATTCTCCCTGCGTGAGAACGGGGTCAACGCCGGCGATCGCGAGCCTTGCGGTCGCCGACGAAGATGCTGACAACGAGAGCCAAGCCGGCTCCGGCTGCCAGCAGGAAGCACACGATGGCGATCGAGGGGTAACCAAAGAGCGTCGAGCGCGTGGGAACGCGCATCAGCATTGCCGCGCCCACAATGAGCGCGGCAATAACCAGTCCCATCGTTACGCGGTTCGCGAGCTTCTGCACCCCGAGGACGACCTCGTTGGCGTCCTGTGCCTTGACCTTGAGCTCGAACTCGCCGCGGGCGAACGCGTCCATCACGCTGTTGACGCGGCCGGGCAGCTTCTCGACGAACTCCTTGGCCTCGAGCATCGTCGCGAAGACGTTGCCGGGCGACGCGCTCTTGACGAGCTGCTTGCGCAGGATGTCGGCCGCGTTACGGCGGATCGCGTCATTGGGATCGAACGTCGGGTCGAGCGTCCGGGCGACGAGGTCGAGGTTGAGCAGCGTCTTGCCGAGCATGCCCAGCTCGGGCGGCGGCCGCAGCCCGCACTCCCCGGCGACCTGCGTCAGCGTCAGCACGATCGTGCCGGTCTGGATCTGACCCAGCGACGCGCCCTGGTGCTTCGTCACCAGGTCTGACACGGCGCGGCTGAACGCGGGCTCGTCGAACTGCGGACGCCGCTCGCCCATCCCGACGGCCACCTTGGCGGCGTCCTCGCCGCGACCTTCGCTGACGGCGAGCAGCAGCTTGACGAGGTCGTTCTGCATCGACGGCGGCACGCGGGCAACCATGCCGAGGTCGATGAGGGCGAGCCGGCCGTCGTCGGTGAGGAAGACGTTGCCCGGGTGCGGGTCGGCGTGGAAGAACCCGTGGTTGAGCACCTGGTCGAGGTAGGCCCGGAAGAGCTCGTCCGCGAGCGGAGCGCCGTCGAGCTCGACCTGTGCAAGGGGGCCGAGCGACGTGATCTTGCGGCCGCGGACGAACTCCATCGTGAGCACCAGCCCGGTCGTGTAGTCGTTGACCGGCTGGGGCACGACGATGCGCTCGTACGACGCCAGCATCTCGCCGAGCGTCGCGAGGTTGGCCGCTTCCTTGCGGTAGTCCAGCTCCGCGTAGAGGCTCTGCCGGAACTCCTCCAGCAGCGCGCCGAAGCCGTAGCGCCGACCGACCTCCGTGTGCGTGTCGAGGAAGTGCGCGATCTCCGCGAGCGCCTCGAGGTCTTCGACAATGCGCTCGCGGATCCCGGGGCGCTGCACCTTTACCGCGACGTCCCGCCCGTCGCGCAACGTCGCGCGATGCACCTGGCCGAGCGACGCCGAGGCCAACGGGATGTTGTCGAAGTCGGCGAACGCCTTCGAGATGCGTGCGCCGAGCTCGGTCGTGACGATCTGCTCGACCTCGGCGAAACCGAACGGCTCGACGTCGTCCTGCAGTCGGGTCAGCGACTCGACGTACGCCGGCGGCAGCAGGTCACCGCGCGTCGACAGCAGCTGCCCGAGCTTGATGAACGTCGGTCCCATGCGCTCGAGATCCGCCGCGAGCTCGGCTGCTTGGGCCGGGTGACCGTCGGGGCTCGGGGCATCGCCGAGCGCGTCGTCGAGGCCCGCTTGCCGCACAAGGTCGGAGCGGCCGTATTTCATGAGCAGCCGCGCGATGTCCTTGTAGCGGCGCACGTGTTGAGGCTTGAGCGAGATGGCCATCGCGCTCCCTCGTTGTGCGCCGTCGGGTCGCGATCATTGTGTCCGCTACGGCGGTGCGCTAAGCGCCGTCAGTGGACGCGCGCGACGCACGAGGACCAGCGCGAGTCCGAGCAGCGCGGCGAGCGCCACCGGGGCGATGTCATTCCGGACGGCGTGCGTTGTCGTCACCAGCGCGGGTGGCAGCGGCACGAGCCGGCCGGGCAGGTAGGCGAGGCTGAGCACGGTGGTTCGGGCGAGCAGCAGCTCGTCCCAGCGCGACCAGGGCAGGAGCGCGAGCACGCACCACAGCGCGGCGTCGTACCACGGCAACGCGTAGCTCGCGGCGAGCAGCCACGCCAGCACCGGGACCGCGACCGCGCGCGCTGCCGCCCGGTGCCCGGTGTCGTCGTCGCGTCCCGGCACGGCGCGGTGTAGCGGGGGCAGCAGCAGCACGAGTACGGCGGCCGCCCCGACGGCGACGATGGTGCGCGACGCGCTGCGGCCGAACACGTCGTCGAGGACGAGCGCGACCGGGCGCCACGGCGTCGCGCGCGAAACGTAGCGCGCCGCATGCCGCGCCGGCTCTGCCGCGCGCAGCCCACCAACCGCGAGATAGGCACCACCGACCGTCACGGCCGCGACCGCGAGACACGCCGTCAATCGTCGCGACCTCCTCCGCAGGGACCAGCCGATTCCGGCGACGACGAGACCAGCGCTGAGCTTGGTCGTCATCGCCGCACCGGCGAGCACCCCGGCGACCATCGGGCGCCGCCGCGCGCTGATCACCGCGGCGACCGTCAGGAGCGCGACCAACACGTCGACATGGACGCCACCGACGAGGTGGAGCAGGAGCAACGGGTTGACGGCGAAGAGCAGCGCCGCGCGCAGGCGCCCGTCCTCGTCCGCAGCGGCGCGGTGCAGCAGCAGGGCTGTCGCTGCGAAGGCCGCCGCCGCAAGGACCTGCAGCAGCGCGACGCCGGTGCGCACGTCATCGCCGGCGACGCGCATGACGGCGGCCTGCTCGGCCGTCGCCAGCGGGCCATAGACACTCGCGGTGTCGCGCCACGGTGCCGCCGCGGCCCGGCCGACCGGGTCGGCGCCGAGGTCAGCCGGCGTCGTCCGGTAGGGGTCGCGACCTAGGGAGACCATCCGCCCGTAGGCGGTGTAGCTGTAGACGTCGTCGCTGCCGACCGGCGGCACCAGGCACAGCGCGAACGCGGCGACCACTCCCGCCGCGACAAGCCCCGCCGGCCGCGGCCGCCACCCGGCCCGTGCGGCCCACCAGCAGGCTGCAGTACCGCCGGCACCTGCCAGCACCGCCAGCACGAGGAGCCCGGTCACGAGCCACGCCGAAGGATGCGCGCCCACGCTGTACGGCGGGAGCGGGCCGCCCGGGTGGAGTGACCGCGCCGCCGCGCTGTCGCCGAGGGCTCCGGTCACGACCATGAGCGCGACCGACGCGCCGATCGCCGTGAGGCCTAGGCGCCGCCGGCGGAGCGCGTGCATCCGCGCACTGTGACACGCAGCCGGCCGCGCAGATCAGGCGGGGCGCAGCCGCCGTACTCCGGCCTGGGTCTTGCCGGCGGCATCGTGTCCGTGCGGGTGGTTGTCGAGCCAGGTGCGGAACTGCGCCGCCGGCAGCGGCCGGCTCATGTGGTAGCCCTGGGCCGCGCCACAGCCGAACTCGCGCAGCCGCTCCCAGGTGTCGGCGTCCTCGACGCCTTCGGCGACGACGTGCAAGCCGAGGTTCTCGCCGAGGTCGACGATCGACCGGACGATGGCGGTATCGCTGCCGTCGCGCGACATCGACAGCACGAACGAGCGGTCGATCTTCATCTCGTGCACGGGGAGGCGCTTGAGGTAGGACAGTGACGAGTAGCCGGTGCCGAAGTCGTCGACGGAGAGCCGGACGCCGAGCGCATTCAGCCGGTTCAGCACCTCGATGACCCGCTC
>JBHELW010000372.1:0-1766 GCA_046262915.1 Mycobacteriales bacterium
CTCGATGACATCGCGCTGCTCCGCGAGGTCGACAAGGTCGCGCAGCTCCGACTCGCTGGCAAACGGTCCGGCCGGAAAACCGCGCCCGGGCGTCAGCGCGTTGCCGACGACGATGAGCAGCTGCGGCAGCGGGCCGAAGACGCGGGCGAGCGCGAGCACGAACCCGGCCGTGCGCAGGGCGATCGCGTCGGAGTGCTGCGCGCCCAACGTGCGCGGACCGACGCCGACGCCGATATAGACGACGAGGGTCATCGCCCCCGTCGCAATGAGGATCGACATGTTGCCCGGGCCGACCCCGCGCACGACCAGGACTGCGGCGATAACCGTCGCGCCGAGCTCCGCCGCCACGCGCAGCAGGAGCAGCAGGTTGACGTAGCGCGCCGCGTCGCGCGCCACTCGCACCAGCCGGTCCGCGCGCGCGCGCAAGTCGCGCTCGAGCTTCTCCGCGCGGAACCGCGACGTTCGCGACAGGGCCGCTTCGATGCCGGCGAGTGCGGCCGCGACGAGGACGAGCACCACCGCGAGTCCCAGGAGGACGAGGTCGCCGCTCGTCATGACGCGCGGGCGTGCCACGACGCGAGGACGCGCGCCTGCTCGCCGAACATCTGCTCGTGCTCCGTCGCGTCGGCGTGGTCGAAGCCGAGCAGGTGGAGGATCCCGTGCGTGCAGAGCAGGTGCAGCTCGTCGTCGAGCGAGTGGCTCGCCGTCTTGGCCTGCTCGGCCGCTACATCGGGGCAGATGACGACGTCACCGACCAGCGTCGGCGGTGCGTCGTCATCGTGCGGACGGTCGTCGAGCTCGTCCTGGGGGAACGCGAGGACGTCCGTGGGCCCCGGCTCGCCCATCCACTTCTCGTGCAGCCGCGACATGGCGCCGGTGTCGACCAGCAGGACCGACAGCTCGGCGAGCGGGTGCACGTGCATCTCCGCGAGCACATGACGCGCGAGCTCGGCCAGGCGGACCTCGTCGACGGTCGTCGTGCTCTCGTTCGCGACGAAGACGGCCATCGATCGAGCCGTCAGCTACGCCGGGAGCGACGCGTCGCGTTCGCGCCCGAACGCGGTGCGGCGTTCTCCGCGTCAAACCGCGCGTAGGCGTCGACGATGTCGCTCACGAGCTTGTGGCGGACGACGTCGGAGCTGGTCAACGTCGTGAAGTGCACGTCCTCGATGTCGCCGAGGATGTCGCGCACGACCTTCAGCCCGCTCAGTGACCCGGACGGCAGGTCGACCTGGGTGACGTCTCCGGTCACCACGATCTTGGAGCCGAACCCGAGCCGGGTCAGGAACATCTTCATCTGCTCCGGCGAGGTGTTCTGCGCCTCGTCGAGGATGATGAACGCATCGTTGAGCGTGCGGCCACGCATGTATGCGAGCGGCGCGATCTCGATAGTGCCGGCCGAGATGAGCCGCGGGATCGACTCCGGGTCGATCATGTCGTGCAGCGCGTCGTACAGCGGACGCAGGTACGGGTCGATCTTGTCGTAGAGCGTCCCGGGCAGGAACCCGAGCCGCTCGCCCGCCTCGACGGCGGGGCGGGTGAGGATGATCCGGCTCACCTGCTTGGACTGCAGGGCGTGCACCGCCTTGGCCATCGCGAGGTAGGTCTTGCCAGTGCCGGCGGGACCGATCGAGAACACGATCGTGTGCCGGTCGATCGCGTCGACGTAGCGCTTCTGGTTGAGCGTCTTGGGGCGGATCGTGCGGCCGCGGCTCGACAGGATGTTGAAGCTGAGCACCTCGGCCGGCCGCTCGGCTGCGGGGTTG
>JBHELW010000373.1:0-9965 GCA_046262915.1 Mycobacteriales bacterium
CTCTACGGCGGAGTCGCGGTGGCGCATCGCCATGACAACACCGGAGCTACTGCGCGCGGTGACGGTCAGCTCGGCCGGCAACGTGTCCTCATCGACGGCCAATGAGTGGTAGCGGGCGGCCACGAGCGGGCTCGGCAGGCCGGACAACACGCCGATGCCGTCGTGCGTGACCTCACTCGACTTGCCGTGCAGCAGCTCCGGCGCGCGCGAGACGCTGCCGCCGTAGGCGACTGCGATCGCCTGGTGCCCCAGGCAGACCCCGAGCAAGGGCACCTCGTCATCGGCGCACGCGCGGACCAACGCGACGCAGCTGCCCGCGTCCTCCGGGCGCCCGGGACCGGGCGAGAGCAGCACGCCGTCGACCCCAAGTTCGTGGAGGTCACGGGGCCCGACCGCGTCGTTACGGCGCACGATGCACTCCGCGCCGAGCTGGCCGAGGTACTGCACGAGGTTGAAGACGAACGAGTCGTAGTTGTCGACGACGAGGACCCGGGCGCTCACGCGAGCAACTTACGACGCCGGCGTGCGGCTCTTCGCCCGTGGCTTCTTCGCGACCGGCTTCTTCGCGACCGGCTTCTTCGCGACCGGCTTCTTCGCGACCGGCTTCTTCGCCGCGGTCTTCTTCGGCGCGGTCTTCTTGGCCGCGGTCTTCTTCCTCGCCGGCGCCTTCGTTGGCGCGCTCTCCTCGGCCTTGCGACGTTCCTCTTCGAGCAGCGCGCGCCGCAGCACCTTGCCGACCGCGGTGCGTGGGAGCGTGTCGCGGAACTCGACGAGCTTGGGAGTCTTGTACGCCGCGAGCGACTGTCCGCAGAAGTCCTTGACCTCGTCCTCGGTCGTGGTCGCGCCCGGCTTCAACACGACGTAGGCCTTGACCGTCTCCCCGCGGTAGCGGTCCGGCACGCCCACGACGACCGCGTCCGCGATCGCGGGGTGCGCGAACAGCACCTCCTCGACCTCACGCGGGTAGATGTTGAAGCCGCCCGCGATGATCAGGTCTTTCTTGCGGTCGACGATTGCGAAGTAGCCGTCCGCGTCCATTTGCGCGACGTCACCGGTGAGGTACCAACCGTCCGCGAACGCGCGCCGCGTCTCGTCGTCGTTGTTCCAGTAGCCGGCGAACACCTGCGGCCCGCGGATCGCCAGCTCGCCAGGCTGCCCAACGGGGACGTCCTTCGTCGCGTCGTCCTGGGCGACGACTCGGCACTCGGTGCTGGGCAACGGCAAGCCGATGGACCCGGCCTTGCGGTCACCGACGATCGGGTTCGAGTGCGTCGAGGGTGACGTCTCGGTCATCCCGTAGCCCTCGACGAGCCGACCGCCGGAGATCCGCTCGAACTGCTCCTGCGTCTCGACAGGTAGCGCCATCGCGCCCGAGATGCAGGCGCGGATCGACCGCAGGTCGTGAGCACGCACCTTCGGCGAGTCGACCATCGCCTTGTAGATCGGCGGGACGCCGGGGAAGAGGGTGGGGCGGTACTCGTCGATCGCCGCGAACACCTCGTCGAGGTCGAAGCGCGGCAACAGCACCAGCGTCCCGCAGAGCAGCATCGACGTGTTCATGCACACGGTGAGTCCATAAGCGTGGAACAGCGGCAAGACGCACAGCACGACCTCGCGGCCGGGTTGTACGTCGGGCAGCCACAGCCGGTTTTGGTACGCGTTCGCCACGACGTTGCGATGGGTCAGCATCGCGCCCTTGGACAGCCCAGTCGTACCGCCGGTGTACTGCAGTAGCGCGAGGTCGCGGACCGGGTCGACCGGCACCTGCCGTGCCGGCGCCTTCGTCCGTTGGAGCAGCGTGCGGAACGGGATGGCTCCGCCGCGGGGCACCGGCGCCGTGGCTTCCTTGCCCGCACGGGTGAAGCGGGCGGCGTAGCGCTTCACCGGCGGCAGGTAGTCGGTGATCGACGTGACGACGACTCGACGCACGGCGGTCCGTGGCCGCACCCGGGCGATCGCGGCGTAGACCTTGTCGAGGCAGACCACGACGTCTGCGCCACTGTCGGCGAGTTGGTGCTCGAGCTCGCGGTCGGTGTAGAGCGGGTTGTGCTCCACCACGACCGCACCGAGACGCAGCGTCGCGTAGAACGCGATCACGTGCTGCGGACAGTTCGGTAGCACCAGCGCCACGCGGTCGCCCTTCGCGACGCCGAGCGCCGCGAGCGCCGTCGCGAACCGATCGACCTCGTTCTTCAGGTCGCGGTAGCTGATCGTCGTGCCGCTGAAGGCGAGCGCGGCCGCTAGCGGGAAGCTGGCCGCGGCATCGTCGAGCAGCCGGGTGAGCGGCGCGTCCGGGAAATCGAAGTCCGGCGGCACCGTCGGCGGGTACGACGCAAGCCACGGCCGGTCGAGGTAGGACGGCGCGCGCTTTGCGGGACGGCTGCGGGTCGCCCTTGGCATCGCGGCATCATCGCAGACCGCGTGCGTGTCTCGTTACGGCGTCGCGCTGGGCGAGCTCGGCGCGGCTGGCGCGTCGAGGACCGCTCCGCCGCCGTCCTGATCGACCGTCACGCGGTTGAACGGCAACCGTGGCTCGGCGTACGGGAAGACGCCGAAGAACAACAACGCGAGCGCTCCGACGACGAGCACCAGGTAGCCGAGCGCTTTCGCGGCGACGCCGCCCGGGAGCCGTCGCCAGATCCACACGTACATCAGGTCACCCCGGTCAATGCAGCGGGGTCGCCCGCGGACTTGGCCAGCGTCGACTCAAGCGTCGCGTGCACGATGAAGCGCAGCCGTGCGGAGTATTTCGGATGGCAGCTCGTCATTGTCAGGATCGCCTTCGTCGCGACGGCCTCCGGATGGTGCGGCACCGGGTAGGCAACCTCGATGGCGGTCGGCCGGACGATCTCGTGTGACTCCATGACGTAGGTGAACCACGTATCGCGCGTCTCGATGACGATCGGGTCCCCCGGCCGCAGCGTGTCGATCTGGTTGAACGGGTGCCCGTAGGTCACCCGATGACCGGAGACGACGAAGTTGCCGATCTCGCCGGGCAGCTGGGTTCCGGGATAGTGGCCCGGCCCCTTTTTGAGTGCCTCGACGGTCACGCCCTCGACGACAACCCGCTGCCAGTTGCGGCCAAAGCGCGGAATGTGGATGACCGCGATGCCATCGCCGATCGCCAAGCTGTGGACCCGGGGCGGCGCGCGCCAGACCTGTTCGATCTGATCGCCGAGCGCGCGCTGGTCGCGCGAGGTCTTGAGATCTGTGAACCACAGCTCATAGCCGACGAACAGCAAGATGACGACACCGGCGGTGATGAGCGTCTGGCCGAGACCGCGCAGCGTCTTCGCGAGCAGCATCAGTCCACCGGCCGTCTCGCCGCGCGCAGGTTGACCGGGCCGACGTACGCCGGGATGTCGACGCGCCGCTCACGGCGGACGGAGTAGCCGAGACCGAACGCATCGACGTAGCTGCGGAAGAGACGCACCCCGGGAGCGGTGTCGAGCGCGGCGACAAGATCGGCGGGCGATCCCACTGCCGTGACGACGAAGGGCGGTGAGTAGACCGCGTCGCGCAGCAGCAGCGTGTTGCCGACGCACCGCACCGCCGTAGTCGCCGTGACTCGCTTGCCCATGATGGCGAGCGCACGCGCACCGCCCGCCCACAACGCGTTGACGACCGCCTGCACGTCCTGTTCGTGCACGACAAGGTCGTCGGGGTGGGGTGCGTCGGCCCGCGCGGGCGCCGCCGCGCCGCCGCGGTCGGCGCGCGGTGCGTCATCCAGCGACACGATGACTCCGGGTCCCGCCAGTGCGGCCAACGCGGCAGGCCCACTGAGTGCCTGCGCCCGCGCCTCGAGGGGCCGGATGCGTCCGTCGTTCGCTGCCGCCCGACGCGTCGCAGCGTCGACCTCGGCGCGCAGCCGGGCGGCGCGTGCCGAGGCGACTGCGGCCTGTCGCGCCTCGGCGCGGATCAGCTCCGCGAGCTGCACGCGCCGACCCGCCCGCAGGTCCGTGCCGCGCGCGGTCACTGCGCTCGTGGCCAGGAGGGCTCCGGTGGCCGCCAGCACCGCCCACGAGGCCGGGCGCCACGGACTTTGGCGGTGCGGTGAGTCGGCGACGCCAGCCATCAGAAGGTGTGCGCTCCGCTCCAACGCGTTGTTCGCGACGGCCGTCGACGGCCGCCGGCTCGCTACGCTAACTCACCAAACCGAGCGAAATGCGGGGTTGTCTGTGCCGAAGTCGCGCGTGCGCAAGAAGAAGAAGGACGCCGCCTACACCCCGGCGGCCCGCACGACGAGCGCGAAGCGCAAGCACTCGCCGCGGTGGTTCGGCCCGCTCGTCCTCGGCCTCATGCTGCTCGGCGTCGCCTGGCTGGTCGTCGCGTACATGACCGGCGCCACGCTGCCAGTCCAGCGCACGCTCGGGAACTGGAATGTGCTCATCGGCTTCTCGCTCATTGCCTTCGGATTCGGGCTCGCGACGCAGTGGCATTGACGGGCCCGTCGCGGCGAATTACACCGCTGTGGTTTGTCCCCACCCGCTGTCCACACTGTGGATGACGGCGATATGCCCGTTTACGAGTACGCGTGCCGCGGGTGCGACGCCCGGGAGGAGCACCTGCTTCCTCTTGGCAGGCATTACGACGGAAGCTGCGCGGCGTGCGGTGGCGAGCTCCGGCGGGTCTACTCGCGCGTAGCCGTGAAGTACGGCGGCTGGGGCTTCACGTCGACCGACAAGCTCGTTGACGATTCGCGGGGCCCGCGCAAGGACTTCAAGACACTGCGGGAGCGCGCGGAGCAGATCTCCGACGAGTAGCCCGGCCTCACCTCGCCGCGGCGGGCGCGGCGCTCACCGGCGGCTCGCTCGAGCGTTCGGGCTCGACCAGCTCGAAGGCCATGGGCTCGCCGCAGTGCCGCGGCGCCTTGTCGGTGCCCTGCCGCAGCAGCACGAGCTGTGTCCCGCAGGTCTTGCAGCGATACGTCGGGATGCCTTCGGGGTCGACGACGTCGCGCGTCGTGCCGTGCCGCTCGCTCACCTGCAGCGGCCGGATGAAGCCGATACCGAGCCGCCAGACAGCGGTCGCGAGCAACAGCGACAGCGCGGCGCGCATCCCCCAGCTGACTCCGCCGACGTAGCGCAGCAGTGACAGGACCACGACGGCGCTGAGGAGCAGCCTGGTCCCGAGCCGCCGACTGACCATCAGACGAGCTCGAGGATCGTCGCGTTGGCCATCCCGCCGCCTTCGCACATGGTCTGCAGGCCGTACCGAATGCCGTTGTCGAGCATGTGGTGCACGAGCGTGGTCATGATGCGTGCCCCCGACCCGCCGAGAGGGTGGCCGAGGGCGATCGCGCCGCCATTCGGGTTGACGGGCTTGAGCCCCGACCCGATCTCCGCCTCCCACGCGAGAACCACGCTGGCGAATGCCTCGTTGATCTCGATGGCGCCGATCTCGTCGAGCCGCAGCCCCGACTTCGTCAGCGCCTTGCGCGTCGCCGGGATCACCGCCGTCAGCATCGTGATCGGGTCGACGCCGGCCAGTGCGAATGTGTGAAAGCGCACTAGCGGGGTCAGGCCGAGCTCACGCGCCTTCTCGCTGGTCGTCACCAGCAACGCCGCGGCGCCGTCAGATATCTGCGACGAGTTACCCGCGGTGACGAGCCCGTCCTCTTTGAACGCCGGCTGCAATGCGCCCAGCGCGTCAATCGAGCCGCCACGGCGCGGTCCCTCATCGACGGCGAACGTCACGGACTCGCCGTCGGCATTCGTCACCGGCACCGGCGCGAGCTGCCCGTCGAACCGGCCGTCGTCGATGGCCGCGAGCGCCTTCTCGTGCGAGCCGAGCGCGAAGTCGTCTACGGCCGAGCGCGTCAGCCCCCACCGCGTGGCGACGAGCTCTGCAGAGATGCCCTGCGGCACCAGCGCGTTGTCGTAGCGCGCCATCATCCGCGGACCGAACGGCACGCCCGGCCCCTGCGTGATGGTCACGCCCATCGGGACCCGCGTCATCGACTCGACCCCGCCCGCCACGACAACGTCGCACTGCCCGGCGATCACGGCTGCGGCCGCGAAGTGCGCGGCCTGCTGGCTCGACCCGCACTGCCGGTCCAGGGTCACCCCGGTGACATCCTCCGGCCAACCGGCCGCGAGTGCGGCGTTGCGCCCGACGTTCACGCCTTGCTCGCCCGTCTGCCCGACGGTCCCCCAGATCACGTCGTCGATGACCCGGGGATCTACGCCGGTGCGCTCGACCAGAGCGTCGAGAACGTGCGCCGACAGGTCGACGGGGTGCCAGTCGCGGAGTGCGCCGTTCCGCTTGCCAACCGGGGTGCGGACCGCACCGACGATGACCGCGTCCCGCATGTCCCAACCCCTCTGCTGCACCGTCAACTCGGCGTGTCTCGATGGTAGCGACGCCCACCAATCGGGCACCGTGGTGCCGATGACTGCTGACGAGCCGACGCACGTTCCGCAGCCGCCGCGCGAGTTTGCGATGGCGCGCCGCTACGTCGTGCTGCTCGCGATCGCCACGGCCGGCTTCGTCGGCGCCACCATCCGCGCGGTGGCCGGCCCGGGTCGCCTCCTGCTCGCGGTCGCGGCCATCGCGACCCTGGCCATGGTCCTTCGCGGCGCATTGCTGCGGCCCACGCTGCGTCTCGACAACGAGGGCCTCGCTGTCGTGCAGGGTCTGCGCCGGCGGCGCTTCACCTGGGCGGAGATCGACGCGGTGCGAACGCTGCCACCGGCGGGCCGATTCTCCGCGATGGGACGCGACGCGCTGGAGATCGACCTCAGCGAGCGCCTGGTCGTCGTCGCCGCGATCTGGCTAGGTACGGCCGCCGCCGATGTCGCCGCAGCGGCAACGTCAATTCGCGCGGCGCAATCGAGTTAGCCGAACGGCGCGAGCATGGCGGTCGGGTCGCCAAGAGTCTGCGTACGGACGACGGCGACCGCGACCAAGGCGACGGCGAGCGTCGCGACGGCGATCACTTGCAGCCGGCTGTCACGCGCGGGGAGCAGTGTGTAGATCGCACCCATGGCCAGCCCGGCGAGAAGCCCGCCGATGTGCCCCATCTTGTCGATGACCGCAATCGCGAACGTGAACAGCAGGTTCACTCCGATGAGCAGCAGGATCTGCGAGGTGTCGGCGCGCAGCCGGCGCGCGATCATGTAGTAGGCGCCGAAGAACCCGAAGAGAGCTGTGGACGCGCCCACCGAATACGCCGCGCGGCCGTGCACGATGTAGGACAGGGTGTTGCCGCCGATCGCGGTCACGCCGTAGAGCGCGAGGTAGCGCCAGCCGCCGAGCAGCCGCTCGAGCTGCGTGCCCAAGATGTAGAGCGCATACATGTTCAGACCGAGGTGCACCAGACCGGCGTGCAGGAACGCCGCGGTCAGCAGCCGGTAGTACTCGCCGTGCGCGACACCGGCGCCGACCGGGCCGAACGTGCGCAGGCCGTCGCCGATCAACGCGAAGCGCACGGTGAACTCGCTCGACTGCCCACCGGTCAGCCCCAGCTCGGTCACGCCTTGCAGCGCGAACGCCACGACGTTCACGGCGATGAGCGCGAGCGTGAACCGGGTCTCGTTGCGCCCGACCCGCCCGCCGAAGGTCGTCCGCGGCTGGCGCACTGTTCGGCTCGCCTCGCGCACGCACTCCGGGCAGTGAAAGCCGACCGACGCGTCGCGCATGCACTCCGGACAGATCGGGCGGCCACAGCGGGTGCAGCTCACCCAGGTCTCGCGATCCGCGTGGCGGTAGCAGCGGGCGCCGGCCGACGCCTCCGGCTCGGCGGTGCGGTCAGCCATCAGCCAGGGCGGCGGTCGATCGCGATGTGCTTCACGATGACGTCCTGCTTCGGCTTGTCCATGGGTCCGGTGTCGACCGCGGCAATCTTGTCGACGACCTCGCTGCCGTTAGTCACCTCGCCGAAGATCGTGTGCTTGCCCGTCAGCCACGTCGTCGGCGCGACCGTGATGAAGAACTGCGAGCCATTGGTGCCGGGCCCGGCGTTGGCCATGGCGAGGAGGTAGGGCTTCGTGAACGCCAGCTCCGGGTGGATCTCGTCGCCGAACCGGTAGCCCGGCCCGCCGGTGCCGCGGCCGAGCGGGTCACCGCCCTGCAGCATGAAGCCGCTGATGACCCGATGGAAGATTGTCCCGTCGTAGAGCGGCTTCGCCTCGGTCTTGCCACTCCGCGGGTCCGTCCACTCCTTGGTGCCCTCAGCCAGGCCGACGAAGTTTTCGACGGTCTTCGGCGCGTGATTCGGGAAGAGCTTCACCTCGATCTCGCCCATCGACGTGTCGATCACGGCGTAGAGATCCTCGGCCACGAACCACTCCTGTCACTCGCTGGGGCGGCCATCCTCGCACGCTGCTACTCCGGGGTTATCCGGCGTAGCGTGCGGGGCATTGGGTTGACGACAACCATTGCGCGCCGTGACGCGCCACCCGGAGGCCCGAATGAAGAAGGTAGAGACGCTGCCCAAGCCCAGGCTCGACGCGGCCCGCGACACGATCGCCCCAGTGATCAACACCGCGGTCGAGAGGACGGTTCCGGTCTTGGTCTCGGCACGCGACCTCGCCCTCGAAAAGGGCGCGGAGCTGCTGTCGAGCGAGACCGCGGTCGAGGCCCGCCGGCGCGGCGCGGAGGTGCTGCGTGCGGTTAAGGGCGAGCTGCCGCAGAAGAAGCGCCGCTGGCCCGTCGCGCTGGGGTTTCTCGCGCTCGGGACGGCGGTCGGTGCCGGTATCAGCCTCGTCGCGCAGCGGCTCCGCACGCCCGTGCCGGACTTGGAGCCCTACCCGGCAGCCGACGCGCTCGAGTCGACCACCACGACCGGCACGCCGGACACCGTCTCGCTGACCACCGACGTCAGTAGCAACGGGTCGCCCAGCCCTGTGTCAGGGGCCGCGCCGAGCGTTTGACGCGTTCGCGGAACGGTCGCGTTCGCGGAAGAGTGGAGACGACGCGACTTGAACGCGCAACCCCCGCCTTGCAAAGGCGGTGCTCTGCCAGTTGAGCTACGTCCCCGCGCCGCCTGAGGGCGGAGCGCTGTGCATGTGGGCTACGGCACGTCCGGCGTAGTCGTCGCCTCGGTCCACAAGTCTTGCTCGTCCTTGCGCGCCTTCGCCTTGCGCGCCGCGAATAGCCCGCCCAGTGCGGCGAAGATGAACAACAGGCGCTTCTTGCTCACGGTTCCTCCTCGTCGTATGGCGGATGGTGCGCGTCGGTGGGCCTGGGAGGACTTGAACCTCCGGCCTCATCCTTATCAGGGATGCGCTCTAACCAACTGAGCTACAGGCCCGGGAACCGCCGACCTGCAGTGGACGGCCGTGCGGCGCGAGGGTATCAGTCGCGCTCGGCGAGAGTGACCTCGATCCCGCCGATGATGTCCGCGCACAGGTTGTAGAGAAACGCCCCCAGCGTGCTCAGCGCGGTGATGATCACGACGTTGATCGCGCCGAGCAAGGCGGCGCCGCCCACGATCTTCCACGGCGAGAAGAGCAGGTCAATCCCACCGCTCGTTTCGCCGTTCGCCGTCGTCACGCCCGTCACGTCGCGCACGGTCTGGCGGACCGAGTCGAAGACGCCCATCGCGTCCAGCACGAAGTAGAGCGCCGCGACGGCAACGACCCCGATGACGAGCAGGCAGAGCGAGAACAGCAGCGAGAACTTCATCACCGACCACGGGTCGAGGCGGGTGAGCGCGAGCTTCGCGCGGCGCGGGCCACGCGCCTTCTGTACGCCGGGCAGGGTGGCCGCGGGACGCGACGCGGGCGCGGTCGTCGGTGGGCCGGACGCCATAGTCCGCGGTGGTCCCGGCGTCGCCGCAGCGGGCGGAGGCGCCGCGGGACGCGCGCTTGGCGCCGCCACCGCCGGGCGCGGCGGAACACTCGGGGCCGGAGCGCCCATCGGCCGCGGGGCTGCCGGTCGGGCTGCGACGGGGTCGGGGGCCGCCCTCGGCACCGTGCTCGGTGGCGCGGTCACCGGCGGTCGTGGCGGCGGCGCGGGCGCTG
>JBHELW010000374.1:0-7515 GCA_046262915.1 Mycobacteriales bacterium
GACGTCGTCGACGTCGTCCTGCTGTGGTGGCGCGACGACGACGGCGACCTGGTCGACGCGTTGGTCGACGCCCGGACCCGCCTCGACGCGTCGGGATCGCTATGGGTCCTTACGCCGAAGTCCGGCCGCGCGGGTCACGTCGAGCCGAGCGACATCATCGAGGCCGCACCGACGGCGGGACTGGTCCAGACCAGCACACTCGGGGTGTCGCGCGACTGGACGGGCACCCGCCTCGTCGCGCCGAAGTCCGCGCGTGCGCCGCGCCGCTAGCGGAAGAGCGGCAACCGGCCGAGCCCACCGCCGATCACGGATATCGCTTTGGCGAGGGCAACGCCGCCCGGCAGCCCGGGCACGTCCTCGACGATCGCGGCGAGCTTCATCAGCTGCCCGAGGTCGGAGACTTTGAGCCGGCGGAGGAGCAGCAGCTTGGGGATCGCGGCGCGGCCCGCCGACGCGTCGAGCAGGTCGGCGGCGCTGCCGCGAACCGCCGCGCCGTGCGGCGTGCCCGACAACGGCTGCGTCGTCCAGCCGCCGTTCGCCGCGCTGAACTCCCAGCTGCCGTACGGCGTGCAGGCCGCGAGGTGGACCGAGATGTCCTGGCGCGCGGCGAGCGCACCGGTGACGTCGACGAGCGCGGAGACACCGGCATGCAGCAGGTCGTCGCCGGGCTGCGGTCCACCGGCACTCGCCAGGTCCAGCGCGTGCACCGCGAGCTCATAGCAGCCGGCGTTGACGAGCGTGCCGAGCGGCAGCAGGCCGAGCGAGGAGATTGTCGGCGCGTCGGCGTTCTGGTGGCCGCTGTCGGCCCA
The DNA here is from genome assembly GCA_046262915.1 of Mycobacteriales bacterium. GTDB lineage: Bacteria > Actinomycetota > Actinomycetes > BP-191 > BP-191 > JBHELW01. Next base: position 810 of record JBHELW010000374.1, read on the forward strand.
CGCCTCGACGCGAGCGCGACTGCGGGCTAGTGCGTCGAGGAGCTGGCGGCGGGTCGCGGTCGCGTGCGCGGCGGTGACGCGGGCGTTCACCTCGTCGGGAACCGGGCGCGCGCCCGCACCTCCGGCGGCCGCGGACGCGACGGAGTCGCGCATCGGGTCGTGGTCGCGCCAGGTGCCGAGGTGCGCGATGACCTCGCGCGCGCGCCAGCCGGTGAGGCGCGTTGACCGGTCGAGCGGGGTCGCCGCGGCGAGCGTGGCGAAGTCGTCCCACGCGGCGAGCGTGCGCGCGCTGACGTCGCGCACGTCGTAGGAGACGAGGCCGAGGCGCGACGACACCGCGTTCACCTCCCGCCCTAGCATCTGGGCATTGGGCCCCTAGCCATTGGCTTTGGGCATTGTGCTGACTATGGCGGCGAAAGGACGGGTGAGCGGGCACATGTCGGTAGAGGTCGGAGCGGTCGCGCCGGACTTTGCGCTCAAGGACCAGAACAACCAAGAGGTCGCGCTTGCCGACTTCCGCGGCTCGAAGAACGTCGTCGTCGTTTTCTATCCGTATGCGTTCAGCGGACCGTGCAGCACCGAGATGTGCGCGATCCGCGACGAGCTGCCGCAGTTCCAGAACGACGACGTGCAGACCGTGGCGATCTCCGTAGACACGCCGTTCGCGCACCGGGTCTGGGCGGAGCGGGAGGGGTTTGACTTCCCGCTGCTCGCCGACTTCTGGCCGCACGGTGCCGTCGCGCAGGCATATGGCTGCTTTGACGAGACGCGCGGGTGCGCGACGCGTGGCACGTTCATCATCGACCGAGACGGGATCGTCCGCTATCGGGTCGTCAACCCGATTCCGACGACCCGCGACCACATGGAGTACCTCAAGGTGCTCGCCGAGCTGTAGCCGACCGCATGCCGTGCTACCGCTGTGATGCGCGCCAGACCGACCCGGTCCGCGGCGCGAGCCCGTGGAAGCGCGGCGTGATCGCGGGCGCGCAGGTGTTGGTGTGCCCGGACTGTCAGCAGAACCACGACTGGCTGGCCGACCTCGACCGGTGTGCGCGTTGCGGGTCGACGAACCTGGTCCGCGCGCTGGGCGCGTCGCAGTGCCGGCGATGCGGTCACCGCGCCGAGACCGATGGCGACGCCCGGTCCGCGGATGAGTCCGGCGTGACGACCGAAGGCCTGACGGCCGAGGTGTCGGCGGCGCTCGACCGCATGTTCCGACGCGGCGACTGACCCGCGCGATGCGTCAGCCGACGTGCGGGACCGCCCCGAAGGACTTCTCGTAATTGCTCATGTTGCTGTTCAGCGCCTCCAGGATCCGCCCGACCATCGTCGGTGCGACTTTCACGCGGCTGACGACCTCCATCACGCCGTCGTCACCTGGCATCGACTGGCAGAAGTCGAGGGTGAACTCGTGCGCGGTGTGCGACACGACGAGAAAGTTCGCGTAGACGCCATGGCGGAGTGCCGCGTCGAGCGAGATCTGCAGCTGTTGTTCTGGTCCTCCGTCGGGCAAGCCGAAGCCGGGATCGGACGGTGACGACATGGATCGCTCCTCGTACCTGCGTTGGTAGGTTGAGGTTGTCACACTTCCGGGGCGCGTAACTCAGCGGTATGAGTGCCTCCCTTACAAGGAGGAAGTCGCAAGTTCGATCCTTGCCGCGCCCACGTCGGGTTTTGGCAGCGGCAAGACGAGGGGCGCAATGGCCGCGGCGCACTCCGTGACGACGACGTCGCTCCGCGACGGCACGACTGTGGACGTGCGCCCCCTCGTGTCATCCGACCGCGACGCGCTGCTCTCCGCTTTCGACGAGCTCAGCGCAACCTCGCGCTACTCGCGGTTCCTTGCGCCGCTGCGCGAGCTGACCCCGGCGATGCTCGACCACCTCGTCGACGGCGTCGACCAGACCTCGCACGTCGCGTTGGTGTTGAGCGTCAACGGGGGGGCAGTCGGCGTCGGCCGCTTCGTCCGCGACAGTGGCGACCCGACGCGCGCCGAGATCGCCGTCACCGTGGTAGACGCCTGGCAGCGGCGCGGCGCGGGCGCGGTGCTCGTCGACGCGCTCGTTGGGGCTGCGCACGAGCTCGGGGTCACGACGTTCACCGCAGTGGCACTCGCGACGAACGCGGCGACGCTGCGGCTGCTGGAGCGCACCGGGACCGTGACGTCGCGCGAGCTCGTCGGGCCCGGCGTCGTCGCGCTGGAGGTAGCCGTCCGGTGACGGCGGTGCTGGCCGACTGGGTCGCCGCAATGAACGCTCGCTACGACCCGCGCTGGGCTGCGGACTGGGACGCCGTGGGTCTCGTGACCGGCGACCTCGACGCGGTCTGCGAGCGGGCGCTCTTCGCGGTCGACCCGGTCGATGCGGTCCTGGACGAGGCGGATCGACACGGCGTCCGGTTGCTCCTCACGCACCATCCGCTGCTGCTGCACGGAGTCCACTCGATCGCGGAGACGACGCCGAAGGGACGGCTCGTCGCGCGCCTGCTGCGCGCCGGCGCGGCGCTCTTCGTTGCCCACACGAACGCCGACGTGGCCAGCCCAGGGGTGTCGGACGCGCTCGCGGATCGACTCGGGGTGACCGACGCGGAGCCGTTGCAGCGGAGTGAGGTGGACCCGGCGTACAAGCTGGTGACCTTCGTGCCCGAGCAGAACGCCGACGCGGTCATCGATGCGCTCGCCGCCGCGGGGGCTGGGCGGATCGGGGGCTACGACCGGTGCGCGTGGACCGTGACCGGCGTCGGCACGTTCCGCGCCGGTCCCGGGACGACGCCGACCGTGGGCGCAGTCGGATCCGTGACCGCGGTGCCGGAACGGCGGGTGGAGATGGTCGTCGCCCGCGAGGGCCTCGCCGGAGCCGTCGCGGCACTGCGCGCGGCGCATCCCTACGAAGAGCCCGCCTACGACGTGTATCCGGTCGTCACACCATCGCTACGCGGGATGGGACGCGTCGGCACGCTGGCGGCGCCGATGTCGCTCAGTGACTTCGCGCGCGCGGTCTCGTCGTCGCTGGGCGACGCGGTGCGCGTGGCCGGCGATCCACGGCGGCGCGTCCAACGCGTCGCGGTATGTGGCGGTGCGGGCGACGACCTCATCCCGCTCGCGCGGGCGGCCCATGCCGACGTGTTCGTGACCGCGGATCTGCGCCATCACGTTGCCAGCGAGGCCGTTGCCGACGGACTGGCGCTCATCGACGCCGGCCACTGGGCTACCGAGGCACCGTGGCTCGATGTTGCCGCGGCGGCCATCGTGTCCGATCTCCGAGCGGCAGGCCATACGGTAGAGGCGATGGTGTCGCGAGTGAAGACCGACCCGTGGGCCGCACCCGGGGCAGTCGAAGGCGAACGCGGGTGAAGGCGTCCGCCGTAGATCAGCAGCGCCTCCTCGAGCTGCAGCACCTGGACTCGGCGATCGACCGGCTCGCCCAGCGCCGGCGCACTCTCCCCGAGCTGGCCGAGATCGCAGCCGCCGACGCGCGGCTCGCGGAGCTGCGCTCAGAGGTCGTCACGGCGCAGACCGAGGCGGACGACATCGCGCGCGAGCAGCGCAAGCTCGAAAATGACGTCGAGCAGGTGCGCACGCGCGTGACCCGCGACCGGGAGCGTCTCGATGCGGGCAAGGTCAACAACCCTCGCGAGCTCGAGAACCTCCAGCACGAGATGGCGTCGCTCGGGCGCCGCCAGGGTGACCTCGAGGACCAGGTGCTGGAGAAGATGCTCTCGCGCGAGGACGCGCAAGGCCGAGCCGACGCGCTGACGGCCGAGGCGACGGAGCTCACCGCGACGCGCGACGCCGCGGTGCTACGCCGCGACGCCGCGTTCGCGGAAATCGACGCCGAGACGGCGCAGCACGCCGCCGCGCGGGGCGAGATCGCCCCGCAGCTGCCGGACGACCTGCTGGCGCTCTACGAGAAGATCCGTGTGGGTAACGGCGGGGTTGGTGCGGCGCCGCTCAACCGCGGGCGGTGCGAGGGCTGCATGCTGACGATCTCGCCGATCGACCTCGAGAGCATCCGGCACGCACCCGACGACGAGGTCGTGCGTTGCGAGGAGTGCCGGCGCATCCTCGTGCGACCGGCCGCCGCCTAGTGCGCGCTCGCTGATGCCGCGGCGGCTGCTGGTCGAGGCCGACGGGGGGTCGCGTGGAAACCCGGGCCCCGCGGGCTACGGCGCCGTCGTGCGCGATCGCGACACGGAGGAGGTGCTCGCCGAGGTCGCGGACGGGATCGGGATCGCGACCAACAACGTCGCGGAGTACCGGGGACTGATTGCGGGTCTGGGTGCCGCACGGGAGATCGCGGAGCGCGACGACGTCGAGTCCGTGCAGGTGCGTCTGGACTCCAAGCTCGTCGTCGAGCAGATGACCGGGCGGTGGAAGGTCAAGCACGCGGACATGCAGCGCCTGAAGGCCGAGGCCGATGCTCTTGTCGCGCAGCTGCCGCAGGTGCGCTGGGCGCACCATGCGCGAGTGCTCAACAGTCACGCCGACCGGCTGGCGAACGACGCGATGGACGCCGCGGCGCGCGGCACGTCCTGGGAGCGAGACACACCACCGGCACCGCACAGCGCTGCGGGCTGGACGCGGACCGCGCAGCAGCCGACGACGACGCTGCTCGTCCGGCATGCGCAGACCGGACTGAGCGCCGAGAAGCGCTTCAGTGGTGTCGGCGACGTGCCGCTCAACGAGGTCGGACGAGCGGAGACGGAGGCGTTGGCGCGCCGGATCGCCGAGTCAGCCGACCGTATCGCGGCCGTTTGGTCGTCACCGCTTGACCGCGCGCGCACGACCGCGACGGCAATCGCGCGCGCACTCGACCTCTCCGTCACTGAGCACTCCGGGTTGCGCGAGGTGGACTTCGGCGCGTGGGAAGGGCTGACTCTCGAGGACGTCGCAAGAGACTGGCCGGAGCTGTTTGCTCAGTGGTCGGCCGGGACGGACGTCGCGCCCCCGGGTGGAGAGTCTTTTCGCGCCGCGGCAGCGCGGGTGCACGCCGCTGCTGCCGACGTCATTGCGAAGAACCCCGAGGCGACAGTTGTCGTCGTCAGCCACGTGACGCCGCTCAAGCTGTTGCTCGGGTCCGCACTCCGCGCGGAGACCACGGCGCTTTACCGGGTGTACCTCGAGCCGGCGTCGGTCTCCATCGTCGACTGGTACGACGACGGGTTCGCCGTCGTGCGAGCCGTAAACGACACCTGTCACCTCGACGCGCTGCGTGCGCAGCGGCTGGTTGACCGGTCGACGGTCGGTTCCTGAGTACGGTTCGCGCGTGGAGGCCAAGAAGCGGCTTGCAGCGGATCCGCGTAGCGCCCGCGCCGCGCGCGAGTTCGTTGCCGCGGCTTTGCAGATGTGGCACGCCCGGGTTGCGCTCGACGTCGTCGACCTGCTGACGAGCGAGCTCGCGACGAACGCCATCGTGCATGCCAACGCCGCGTTCGACATCGTCGTGAGCTACGACCACGACGCGGTGCGGGTCGCGGTTCGCGACCACAGCACGCGCCAGCCGAAGCGACGGCGTGCCGCGGAGGAGGACACGTCCGGTCGCGGCCTGGATCTTGTCGCGATGCTCGCGACGGGGTGGGGGGTCGAGCGCATCGCCGGCAACGGAAAGGCTGTCTGGTTCGAGGTGTCCGGATGAGCCAACAAGTCACCGACGGCGGCGTTCGAACGGTGCGGCTGCTCGGCGTACCGGCGTCGGTAGCGCGCGAAAGCCTCCACGCGATCGACGAGCTGCTGCACGAGTTCCGGCTGGTGCAACTGAGTGCGCAGGCCGGCCTGACGACGCCGCAGGGCGAGTTGGCCGCCGTCATGAACGAGATCCTCGAGGGCTACGCCGATGCGCGCGAAGTGACGAGCGCCCAGCTCGATGCCGCACATGCCCGTGGTCAGGATCGAGTCGACATGCAGGTGGAGCTGCCCGTCGAGGCAGCGGCAGCCGGGCGGCGCCTGCTCGATCTGCTGGAGCGCGCGGATGCGTTGTGTCGCGACGAGCAGATGCTCACCCTTGCCGTCTCACCGGACGTCGCGGCGTTTCGTCGGTGGAGTCTCGATGAGTTGACGGCGCAGCTCGAAAACGCGGCCGACCCCACGCCGTGCCCGCTGTGACTGCGGTTCGCGACTGACGCCGCGCGGCTCTCGGCGTCAAGAGCCGAGGTGCTCGGCCGCGACCCGTTTCGGCACGCACATCCGCCATGCGTCCACAACGAGTTCCCGCATCTCCGTCTCGTCGATCGCGTCGAGCCGGACGTGCACCCAGTTGTAGCGCAGGTCCGACTCGCGCGGCATCGAGAACTTCGTCGGCTCGGCGGCGACGAGGTCGGCGCGTTCTTCTCTCGGGAAGGCGAAGCCCATCGACCGCTCGTCCTTGGACAGCGCGGCATACACGAGGCTGCCGACCCGGAACTTCACCTGGTCGCGGATCAGGTGCTCCGTGGTCCGAGGCAGCGCTAGCGCGACGGCGCGAACCTCTTCGGCGCTGACCATGCTCCGGACTGTAGGTCGAGCCCGCCTTCCGCACCTGCGTATCCTGGGTACGGCGGATGAGTTGGTCGGACGGCCGCGTCGGGGGAAACCCCGCCGAGGAAAGTCCGGGCTCCGAAGGGCAGGGTGCTGGATAACGTCCAGCCGGGGTGACCCGCGGGACAGTGCCACAGAAAACAGACCGCCGCGCGGCTTCGGCCGGGCGGTAAGGGTGAAACGGTGCGGTAAGAG
>JBHELW010000375.1:0-1009 GCA_046262915.1 Mycobacteriales bacterium
GGGCGACGTCTACGCGCGCAGCCAGGCCTAGCGCCGAGCCAGCAGCGCGACGGGGAAGTCCGAGAGCAGCTCGCCGACCGACACGTCACCGCCATCGACCTGCGCGCCGGTGAGGTCGTCGCGCCAATCGCCGGGTGGCAAGACGAGCGTCGTGCCACGCCAGTCATCGAGGCCGACAACCAAGCGCGGTACGACGGTCGCCACGGTCTGCGCGCGCGTGAACGCGACGACGTGGTCGGCGAGCTCACCGCGCGCGGCGAGCGGCGCGTAGCCGGCGTCGCGGTCGAAGAGGTCCGGTCGCGCGCGCCGCAGGCGCAGCGCGCGTGACGTGACGAGCAACTTGGGCAGGCCCTCCGCGCGGCGCGCCCAGACGTCCGTCGCGGACAGGTCGTCGAGCTCGGCGAGCAGCCCGCGGCGCAGGGGGTAGTCGACGGGTCGGCGGTTGTCGGGGTCGACGAGGTTGTCCTCCCAGACCTCAGTGCCCTGGTAGACGTCGGGTACCCCGGGCGCGGTGAGCTGGACGAGCTTTTGCGCGAGTGCCGTCACCTGCACGGCGTCCGACAGCGGCGCGAGGAATGCCTCGAGGTCGGCGATGAACGCCTCGTCCGCGACGACGGCGCGCACGAACGACGCCAGCCCCGACTCGTATCGCTCGTCGGGATCCAGCCAGGACGTGCGCTGCTTTGCCTCCCGGGCGGCCTTCTCGACGTAGCCGAGGAGCCGATCGGTGCCGATGGGCCAGGTGCCGACGAGCGTCTGGTAAAGCAGGTACTCCGCGTCCCGGTCCGAGGGTGTCTCGGCCCAGTGCCCAGCGTTGTGCGCGGCCCATCGGGTGACCGCCGCGGTCCACGCGCCCGGGACCTCGGAGAGCACGCCGATGCGCGCCCGCACGTCTTCCCCACGCTTCGTGTCGTGTGTCGTCAGCGCGGTCATCCCCGTCGGAGCCGTGCGCTGCGCCGCGGCGCAGCGGCGGTGGAACTCCTCCACCGACACCGCGAGCCGGCCCGGG
>JBHELW010000376.1:0-3225 GCA_046262915.1 Mycobacteriales bacterium
GCGCGGCGAGGAGCGAGCCGTCGTAGCCATCGTCGGCGACGGCGCGCTCACCGGCGGCATGGCCTGGGAGGCGTTGAACAACATCGCGGCCGCGCGCGAGCGGCCCGTCATCATCGTCGTCAACGACAACGGGCGGTCCTACGCGCCGACGATCGGCGGGCTGCAGAACCACCTCGCCAGCCTGCGGTTGACGTCGCGCTACGAGCAGTTCCTCGACCTGGTGAAGCGGACCGTGCCGCAGGCGCCGGTCGTGGGCGGTCCCGTCTACGACGCGCTGTACCGGCTCAAGCACGGCGTCAAGGATCTGCTCGCACCGCAGCCGCTCTTCGAAGACCTCGGGCTGAAGTACGTCGGGCCGATCGACGGCCACGACATCGCCGCCGTCGAGTCCGCGCTGCGGCGCGCGCGCGACTTCGGGGGTGCGGTGATCGTGCACTGCATCACGAAGAAGGGCTTCGGCTACCCACCCGCCGAGGACGACGAGGCGGACTGCCTGCACGGCGTCTCGACATTCGACGTCGCGACGGGCAAGGGGACCGCGAGCGGCGCACAGACGTGGACCGGTGTGTTCTCCGACGAGATCGTCGCGCTCGGTCGGGAGCGGCCGGACGTCGTGGCTATCACGGCAGCGATGCTCGAGCCGGTGGGCCTCGGCGCCTTTGCCCGCGCCTACCCCGACCGCATCTACGACGTCGGCATCGCTGAGCAGCACGCCGTGACGTCGGCGGCGGGTCTCGCGCTCGGCGGGCTGAAGCCCGTCGTCTGCGTCTACTCGACGTTCCTCAACCGGGCGTTCGACCAGGTGCTGCTCGACGTCGGCCTGCACGGGCTGCCGGTGACGTTCGTCCTCGATCGCGCCGGCGTCACCGGGGACGACGGCCCGAGCCACAACGGGATGTGGGACCTGTCCGTGCTCAACGTCGTGCCCGGGCTGCGCATCGCCGCGCCGCGCGACGGCGCGACGCTACGGCGAGAGCTGCGCGAGTCGGTAGCGATGTCGGACGCGCCGAGCGTGGTGCGCTTCCCGAAGGGCGCGGTCGGTGCGGACGTTCCCGCCGTACAGAGCGTCGATGGTGTCGACGTGCTGCGCGGCGCGCTGCCCTTGCGCGCGGACGTGCTCCTCGTTGCCGTGGGCGCGATGGCGACGATGGCGCTCGCGGCCGCCGACGCCCTGGCTGCGTCAGGCGTATCGGTCAATGTCGTCGACCCGTGCTGGGTCAAGCCGGTCAATCCGATCCTCGTCGGCATGGCCCGGGACCACGGGCTCGTCGCTGTCCTCGAGGACAGCGGTCGGGTTGGCGGCGTCTGCTCGGCGGTGGACCAGGCGCTGCGCGACGCCGGCGTGACCACCCGTGTGCTGGGCTTCGGTATCGAGCAGCAGTTCCTCGCGCACGGCAAGCGCGACGCGATCCTCGCGGCCCAAGGCCTGACGCCCGACGCCGTCGCCAGCCGCCTGCTGGCCGAGGTCGCGCGCGTGGAACCGAGCCTCGAACCCGACCTCGCCGACTAGTCCCCCCCGTTTCAACGCCCGGCTCCGCTTTTCACCACTTGACTGGCTGAGACCACCGCGCTGTCGGCGTGTCGCGGTAGTCGTGGCCAGTCAAGTGCGGGATGGGGGCGGGCGGGGCGCCGAGGTGGTCACGTCACGCAAGCGCGCGATGCATCAGCGGTAGAGCAGCGGGCGGAACAGCTCGCGCGGGGGAGCGGGGTCGGCCAGTGCGACCTGCGGGCGCCCGCCGGCCGCGGTCTGCACGACCTCGTCGGCCGTGATGAGCAGCGGGCGCGTGAAGCCCCGCTCGATCTCGGTGGTGGCGGCAGCCGCCGCCGGCCCGAAGGCCGGGTCGATGCGCACGATGTCGAGCCAGCCTCGGTTGCGCATCGGCACGACGGCCGCGCGCATCGCGCTCGGCGTGCCGACGCAGATGCTCGTCCGGAAGATGCGCGAACACAACAGCGTGACGACGTCGCAGTCGCCCATCGGACGGAGCACCGCCTGCGGGCCGTCGCGGTCGAGCCGGTGCGATGCCATGGCACCCATCCGGTCGAGATAGCGGCGCGCGGACCACCACCAGTCGGTCGCGTTGAGGCCGGCCGCGTCGAGCACGTCCGGTGGCACGAGGACGACCGTGTCGGGCCAGCCGGGCTCCAGCCCGACGATGCCGAGGCCGAGGTCGAGCACGTCGCCGAGGACCCGCTCCTGCACCCAGTCCGTTCCGGGATGGAGCACATGGTCGACCGGCAGGCCGATGGGTCGCGCGCGCTCGGCGAGGTCGTCGTAGGTGTGACTGGCGAGCCAGCGCCGGAGCAGGAAGCGGCGCGCGAGCCGCAGCCGGGCGAGGTCGCTCTCCGGCCGCGCGTTGCCGATGGCCTTGCGGCACTCGACGTAGCTGATGTGCAGGTCGGGCTCGCCGACGACCGTCACCCCGATCTCACCGGGCAGCAGGTCGATGTCGTGCAGCACGGACACGCCCAGAGCGGTGCGCTTGAGCTCTAGCCGCGTTGGCCGACGCCCCATCGGCCAACCGTAGCCGCCGGCGCCGTCACGGCAGCGACGCCACCCCGCGCGGCAGGAACCGCCGGCCCGCGACGCGCTCTGCGACTCCGGTGCGGTCGAGGTACGGCGTGATCCCGCCGAGGTGGAACGGCCAGCCCGCGCCGAGCAGCAGGCACAGGTCGATGTCGTGCGGCTCGGCGACGACGCCCTCGTCGAGCATCAGCCGGATCTCCTCGGCCAGCGCATCCAGCGCGTGGGCGCGCACCTGCTCCTCCGACATCGGCGGCACACCCGGCGGGACCTCGATCAGCGCGGCGACGTCGGGGTCGAGCGTCTTGCCCTTCGGACCCCACGTCCAGACGCTCCCCTTGCCGCTCGACGCGAGTCGCCGCAGGTTGTCCGACACGCGGAACCGCTCCGGGAAGGCTCTGTGCAAGGTCTCCGCGACGTGCAGCGCGACTGGCGGTCCCACGAGCGCGAGCAGGTCGAACGGCGCCATCGGTAGCCCGAGCGGCTCGAGCGCATGGTCAGCAACGGCGAAGTCGGTGCCGGTGTCGACCGCGCCGATCACCTCGCCGAGGAACCGCGTGAGCAACCGGTTTACGACGAAAGCCGGCGCATCACGTACCAGCACCGCCGACTTGCGCAGCCGCGCGGCCACCGCGAACGCCGTCGCGAGCGTCGCGTCGTCGGTGCGCTCCGCCCGCACGATCTCGACGAGCGGCAGGATC
>JBHELW010000377.1:0-4152 GCA_046262915.1 Mycobacteriales bacterium
TCGTAGTTGCCGGACGCGAACTCCGCATTCGCGAGCAGCTCGGCGAAGAACGGCAGGTTGTGCTGTGGTCCGTCGATGCGGAACTCCGACACCGCGGTGCGCATGCGGTCCAGTGCGGCGGCGCGGTCCGCCCCCCACGTGCACAGCTTCGCGAGCAGCGGGTCGTAGTGCGTCGTGACGACATCGCCCTCGCCGTAGCCGGCGTCGACACGGACGCCCTCGCCCGTCGGCTCCTCCCAGGCGGTGATCGTGCCGGGGCGCGGCAGGAAGCGGACCGGGTCCTCGGCGTAGACCCGGAACTCCACCGCGTGCCCGTTGCGCGTGATGGCGCCGGGGTCGAAGCCCGGCGGCTCGCCGGCCGCGATGCGCAGCTGTTCGGCCACGATGTCGATGCCGGTCACTAGCTCAGTCACCGGATGCTCGACCTGCAGCCGCGTGTTCATCTCGAGAAACACAAAGTCGCCGTCGGCGACGAGGCACTCGATCGTGCCGGCGTTCTCGTAGCGGACGGCAGCCCCCGCGCGGATCGCGGCGTCCAGCATCCGCTGACGCAGCAGGTCGGAGACGCCCGGTGATGGCGTCTCCTCCGCGACCTTCTGGTGCCGGCGCTGCACGGAGCAGTCCCGTTCGCCAAGCGCAACGACCTGGCCGTCACCGAGTCCGAGAATCTGCACTTCGACGTGCCGCGCGCCCGCGAGGTAGCGCTCCAGCAGGATCGCCGGATCGCCGAAGAAGCGCTCCGCGCGCGTGCGTGCCGTCTCGAACGCGGCGCGCAGCGCAGCCTCGTCCGCCGCGATGCCCATGCCGATGCCACCGCCGCCCGCCGCGGCCTTCACCATCAGCGGATAGCCGATCCGTTTCGCCTCCGCGACCGCCTGCTCGACGTCGGCGACCGGCTTCTCGGTCCCCGGTGCGACCGGGACGCCCGCGGCCGCGACGCGGTTGCGCGCGTTGACCTTGTCGCCCATCTCGGAGATGACGTCGGGCGAGGGCCCGATCCACGTCAGCCCCGCGTCGATGACTTGCTGCGCGAAGCTCGCGTTCTCCGCCAGGAACCCGTAGCCCGGATGCACCGCTTGCGCGCCCGACTGCTGGGCTGCTTCGACGAGCTTCTGGCCGTCGAGGTAGGACTGCGCCGGCGGCGCCGGACCGATGGGGACCGCCTCGTCCGCGTCGCGCACGTGACGGGCGCGCTCGTCGGCGTCGGAGTAGACCGCGACGGCCTTGACGCCGAGCTCATGCGCACTGCGGATGATGCGCCGCGCGATCTCGCCGCGGTTGGCGACCAGGATCGTTTCGAACAACCCTGCCCGCTCCTTCGCCTCGCGGCGGCTACCGTGGTCTGACCGCGCAGACTAGCGCCCGCCCTTCGCGGGGAGGACCCGCACGTGACCGTCGTAGTCCTCGTCGTCATCGGTGCCGTGATCGTCGGGCTGGTGCGCGGCGGGTCATTCCGCACGCTGTCGATGCTGCGGCTGCGCGGCTGGGGGCTGATCATCGCGGCGGCGGGCGCACAAGCCGCTGGCGCGTTCGCGGGCGTCCTCGGTCTCGCTGCGCCGGAGACGCTCTACGTGATCGGCATGGTCGTGTCCGCGGCGCTCGTCACCGGCTTCGTCATCTACAACCGGTTCCTCCCCGGGATGCCGATGGTGGCGGCGGGGTTCCTGCTCAACGCGCTCGTCGTGGCGGCAAACGGCGCGATGCCGGTGTCGCTCGACGCCGCGGCGCGCGCCGGCGTAGCCGTCTCCAATGTCTACGACGGGATCGACGCGAAGCATCGTGTGCTCGGCGCCAGCACGCGGCTGCGCGCGCTCTCCGACGTCGTACCGGTGCCGCTGCCATACGGGTCAAACGTCGTGTCGGTCGGCGACATCGTGCTGTCCGCGGGGATAGGTGTGCTCGTCGCGTCCGGGATGCGCCGGCCCGGTCCCGGCCGGCGCGCACGGCAGGTGGCGCTCGGCCGTCGTACGGATCTGGAGACCCCGCAGGGCGCGACGGGCTAGATCTAGATCGCCCCGGTCTTCGTCAGGACGCGGGTGAGCGCGGACACGACGCGCGGGTCGTACTCGTAGGCCATACCGAGGCGCAGCCGCTCGAGGGCGTCCCACGCGCCGCGCGGGCCGCGGTCGTCATGACCGGCGGTCACCAGGTCGTCGTAGGCACTAGTGGCTTTGATGATCCGCGCGGCGAGCGGAACAGTGCTGTCGGCCTCGCGCATCTTGCGGTAGGGCTGCGCCTGGTTCTCGACGATGTCGGCGACCGTCGCGAGGTTGCCGGTGCTGCGGATGACGTCGGCACCGAGCTCGGCGATGCGCTTGCGCTCCGACGGCGGCACGGTGAGTGTCGACCCGCGCGGGATCGGCTCGACCAGCGAGAGCTGGCCGATGTCGTGCATCAGCGCGGCGTACTCGAGCTCGAGCAGCTCGTCCTCACTGAAGCCGAACTCGCGCCCAAGCGCGAGCGAGAGCGACGTCACGCGTCGCGAGTGGCCGGGCTCGACGTGCCCGCCCACCTCGGTGACGCGCGACAGCGCGCGGATGGTCTGGCGGTAGGTCGCCTTGATCGACGCGTAGCGGCGGAACGAGAACTGCGTGACGAGCAGCATCACCGCGAAGATCGGCAACGCCCACAGACCCATCTGCGGGAACGCCAGCGCGATGAGCAGTCCGGTCGCGGCCATCGAGGTGCCGATGCCGGCCTGCGCCTTTGCCTCATTGCGGATCGCGGGCACGAACGGCGCGCGGAGCCGCGCCGCGCGCAGACCCGCGGCGAGCACGACGTCGAGCACACCGCCGATCGTCACCGCCACGACCATCGCGACGATCGGCGCATCCGCCGTACCGACGCGCAGCACGTGCGCGACCCATGCGATGCTCGTCCAGCCATCGGCATGCGGCGCGAGCGCGTGCACGAGCCAGCCGCGGAACGCGACCGCGACGACGGCGATCACCAGGACGCGGCGGGCCATGTCCGCTAGCCGTGGGTCGCGTTCCAGCAACAGCTGTACGCCGGACGCGAGCATGCTGGCGGCGAACACGACCGCGATCACGAGGGCCGCGCTGTGGCGCGCGGGTGTGCCGCCGCCGACTTGGACGAGCAGCGAATACCCGATCGCCGCAGCACCGCCGACTGGCGACGTGTCGCGGTCGCCCGGCAGGTTGACGCGGAGCAGCTCGCCGACGAGAACGAGGGCCGCGAACCACGCGGCGTAGGACCACTGCGGGACGCCGTGCTGCGCGGAGAGGGCCAAGGCGACGCCGCCGACGACCGCCGCCGCGAGGACGACGACGCGAGCCGCGACCTTGCCGTCAGCCGTGGGCAACGTCGTGGCTTTCGTTGCGGGGCTCGGGCACGAGCGCCGCGGCAACCGGCCCGGGTGCCTCGCGGTTGATCGGCGCGCCGTCAGCGTCGACCTGCGGCCCGAAGTAGGACTCCGGCGTCGGCTGCCAACCGTGCTTCTCGACGGCGCGCACGAGACACGCCACGACGCGTGGGTCGAACTGCGTGCCCGCGCAGCGCTCGATCTCGGCGATCGCCGCGTCGACGGTCTTCGCCTCGCGATAGCTGCGGGTCGAGGTCATCGAGTCGAACGCGTCGGCGACCGTGATGAGGCGCGCGAACTCGGGGATCTCGTCGCCCATGAGGCCGAGTGGGTAGCCGCGGCCGTCCATGCGCTCGTGGTGATGCATGATGCCGGCCATCGCCTCGTCGAGGAACTGGATCTCGCCGAGCATCTCCTTGCCGCGCAGCGGGTGGAGCTTGATCGCCTCGAACTCCAACTGGTTGAGCTTGCCCTGCTTCTGCAGCACGCGCGTTGGTACGCCGAGCTTGCCGACGTCGTGGAGCATCCCGGCGTAGCGGACGACCTGGACGCGGTCCTCCCGCATGCCCCACTCGCGCGCCACCATCTCGGTCACGCGGGCGACGCGCTCTGAGTGACCGCGCGTGTAGTAGTCCTTCGTCTCGACGGCCTGGCACAGCGCGCGGACCGTCGAGTCGTACGCCTCGCGAAGTTGCGCGTAGTTGTTGAACGCGCTGCGCGCTACTAGCAGCGGCGCCAGCAAGAAGATCGTCGCGAACGGCGTGACGTTCAGCCACAGGGCGGCAAGCAAGAGGCCGAGCAGCCCATAGCCGAGGTACGACACCGCCATC
>JBHELW010000378.1:0-1336 GCA_046262915.1 Mycobacteriales bacterium
ATCGAGATCACGGTGGCGCGCTACATGACCCCGACCGGACGCTCGCTGGACGGTGTGGGGGTCACTCCCGACGTAGAGGTGCTGTCGAGCCTGGACGGCAAGGTCGCGCTGCAGCGCGCCGTCGAGGTGCTCGCCGGGATCGTCGCCGACGTCGCCTCGCGCGGCTGACGGCGTGCCCCGCGAAACGGGTCGCAAGCTCGTCGCTCAGAACAAGAAGGCGCGCCACGACTACGCGATCCAGGACGTCTTCGAGGCTGGCCTCGTGCTGACGGGCACCGAGGTGAAGTCGCTGCGTGCGGGGCGCGCGTCGCTGACGGACGCCTACGCCAGCGTCAAGGACGGCGAGGCGTGGCTGCTCGGCGCGCACATCCCGGAGTACACGCAGGGCACCTGGACCAACCACGAGCCGCGCCGCGCGCGCAAGCTGCTGCTGCACCGCGACGAGATCGCCAAGCTGATCGGCAAGACGAAGGAGGGCGGGCTGACGCTCGTCCCGCTGCAGCTCTACTTCAAGGACGGCCGCGCGAAGGTCGAAATAGCCCTAGCACGCGGTAAACGGTCCTACGACAAGCGCCAGGACATGGCGACGCGGGACGCCGCGCGTGAGGTCGCGCGTGCCCTCGGGCGCCGGGCAAAAGGGCGTCCGGCGTAAGCGCGACCTGGGAAGACGAGGCGCGCATGTCCTTGCGGGTGGTTTGCCCGGTCCGGCATGCTGTCACCCGAATGGCGCATTGCGGCCCGGGAGCCGCCCGCCGTCGTGAAGGGGCGCGATGACGGGTCGCGACAGCCTGCCGGTCATCCAGGACACGCTCGACGACGTGTCCCGGTGGCTGGGGCTGCCGTGCCTGCTCCTCACCCACATCACTGGCGGCGAGCAGATCGTCGTCGCGGCGCATGACGAGGTCTACGGCATCTCGATCGACGACCGGTGGCCGTGGGAGAGCTCCCTCTGCGCGGAGATGGTCTACGGCGGACCGAACATCGTCGCCGACACGGCGGGCACTCCCTACGAAGGGATGCTGCTCGCCGGCAAGCACAAGGTCGGTGCCTACGTCGGAGTGCCGATCACCCACCACGACACGCTCTACGGCACGCTCGCCGCATTCGCGCCGGAGCCGGAGCCGATCGGGATCTACGGCGCGCTGCCGATCGTGCAGCGGCTCGCCGAGCTGCTCGCGACGCTGACCCAGCAGCACCTCGAGCTCGTGCAGGTGCGCCGGATGACCAACGCCGTCGCCGCGCAGGCACAGCTCGACCCGCTGACCAAGGTCGGCAACCGGTTCGCGTGGGAACGCGCGCTGGAGGAAGAGGAAGAGCGCTGCCGGCGCTTCGCGCG
>JBHELW010000379.1:0-1810 GCA_046262915.1 Mycobacteriales bacterium
CCTCTGAGTCGGTCACCGAAGGCCACCCCGACAAGATCGCCGACCAGATCAGCGACGGCATCCTCGACGCGATGCTGACGAACGACCCGAAGAGTCGGGTCGCCGTCGAGACGCTGATCACCACGGGGCAGGTGCACGTCGCCGGCGAGGTCACGACCAGCGGCTACGTCGACATCCCCAGCATCGTGCGCGAGACGGTGCTTGGCATCGGCTACGACGGCAGCGAGAAGGGCTTCGACGGCGAGTCGTGCGGTGTGTCGGTCTCGCTCGGCACACAGTCCTCCGACATCGCCCAGGGCGTCGACGACGCCTACGAGCACCGTGCCGAGGGCGACGACGACGAGCTCGACCGCCAGGGCGCCGGCGACCAGGGAATGATGTTCGGCTACGCGGTCGACGAGACCGACGAGCTGATGCCGCTGCCGATCTGGCTGGCCCACCGGTTGTCCCGGCGGCTCGCCGAGGTCCGCAAGAACGGGGCCGTTCCCTACCTGCGCCCCGACGGCAAGACGCAGGTCACCATCGAGTACGTCGAAGGCCGCCCGGTTCGGCTCGACACCGTCGTCGTCTCGACGCAGCACGCCGAGGTCGACCTGGAGAAGCTGCTCTCGCCCGACATCAAAGAGCACGTCGTCGAGCCGGTCATCGCCGAGCTCGGCATCCGCACCGAGGGCTACCAGCTCTTCGTCAACCCCACCGGCCGCTTCGTCATCGGCGGGCCGATGGGCGACGCCGGGCTGACCGGGCGCAAGATCATCGTCGACACCTACGGCGGGATGGCCCGCCACGGCGGCGGCGCCTTCTCCGGCAAGGACCCGTCGAAGGTGGACCGGTCCGCGGCCTACGCGATGCGCTGGGTCGCGAAGAACGTGGTCGCCGCTGGTCTCGCCACGCGCTGCGAGGTCCAGGTCGCCTACGCCATCGGCAAGGCGAAGCCGGTCGGGCTGTTCGTCGACTGCTTCGGCACCGAGACCGTCGACCTCGGCAAGGTGCAGTCGGCGATCGAGACCGTCTTCGACCTGCGCCCCGCCGCGATCATCCGGGACCTCGACCTGCTGCGGCCGATCTACCAGCCGACGGCGGCCTACGGTCACTTCGGCCGCTCCGACATCGACGCGCCATGGGAGGTCACCGACCGCGCGGAGAAGTTGCGGTCCGCGGTCGACGGCTGATCCACAACCCCGGCGCGGAGTTGTCACCCCCGCGCGGTACAACCAGGCGTGACTGTCGCCGACCTCCGTATCCCGATCGCTGACGACGCGCCGGCAGCCGGCGCCGTCGTCGAGCTGCCCGTGGCGCGCGTCGCCGTAGACGTGTCGCTCGCGCACCTCGACCGACTCTTCGACTACGCCGTGCCGGCAGCGCTCGCCGACCTCGCGCAGCCCGGCGTCCGCGTCCGTGTGCGCTTCGCGGGCCGTCTGGTCGACGGCTACGTCGTCGAGCGCGCTGCGGAGACGGCCCACGCCGGCCGGCTCGCGCCGCTCGCCAAAGTGGTGTCGGGCGAGGCGGTGCTGGCGGGCGAGGTCATGCGCCTGTGCCGCGCGGTCGCCGACCGATACGCCGGGACGCTCGGCGACGTCCTCCGGCTCGCGGTCCCGCCGCGGCACGCACGCGTCGAGGCGGTGCCATCGGCGCCGGCCGCGCCGCCGCCCGGCGCGCCGGCGCCGACATCGTGGTCGCGCTACGTGGCGGCCGAGAGCTTCCTCGGCGCGCTGGCGAGCGGCGGGTCACCGCGCGCGGTGTGGCGCGCGCTGCCGGGGCCGACCTGGCCCGCGGAGGTCGCCGCCGCCGCGCAGGCGACGTTGGCGGG
>JBHELW010000380.1:0-2345 GCA_046262915.1 Mycobacteriales bacterium
CTCACGCTCCACGGTCGAGCGCGTGACGCTGACCACGAGCGCGCTGCGGTTGTTGACCAGCGGGTTGCCGAAGTCGTCGAGGATGCGGCCCCGCGGTGCGGGTGTCACGACCTCGCGCACGTGGTTGCTCACGGCGATCGCGCGGTACTCGTCGCCCGCGAGCACCTGCAGGAACCACAGCCGCATCAGCAGGGTGCCGAGCAGCGAGAGCACGAGGACTCGCAGGATCGCCAGCCGCAGCCGGGACCGGTCGCTCACGGGCTCCCCACGCTGATTACCAATGCCGCTCGGTGAGGTCGGTGCGACGGACGAGCGCGTTGACCGCGGAGAAGACGAACGGCGTGAGAATCACATCGTATAGACAGGCAAACGGCAGGCCCCGGGCCACGGGGGCGAACGCCGCGCGTGGATCGCCGAGCAGCGCGCCGAACGCCGCGTAGGCCACCTCCGCCACCGCTGCGGCAGCGGCGACGACGATGATCGGCGTCGTGGTTGAGAACCGGTCGATCATCGCGCGTACCGTCCCAGCCGCCCAGCCGGTCACGCAGTAGACGAGCGCGCGCAGGCCGAGCGTGTGGTCACTGAGGAGGTCGACGGATAACCCGGCGGCGAACCCCACGATCGTCCCGACTCCCGGACCGTCGGACAGCGCGAAGCACACGACGAGCACGAGCACGACGTTGGGCCGGGCACCGAAGAGCGGGAGCCAGGCGAAGACCGTCGTCTGCAGCACGAGCGCCGTGAGCAGACTCGCCACGACGAGCAGGACGCGGCTGGCGGTCACCGGCTGCTCGTCAGGGGCTGCTCCGTCACCGGCTGCTGGTCACCGGCTCGGGGTCGGGCTGGCGGCGCGACCGGTGCCGCCGGACGGAGTCGGCGACGCGGTGCTCGTTGCCCCCGCGGACGGCGTCGGGGTCGGCGTCGGGCGTGGGCTCGGCAGCACCGCGTCCTGCGGGTCGACTCGCGGCCGCACGACGACGACGCCGACGAGATCGAGGCGGGTGAACCCAACGTAGGGCCGCACCGACAGCGTCTTCGTCAGCGCGCCCGGGCGACGCTCCACCTTCGTGACCTCACCAATCGGCACTCCTGGAGCAAACAGCGAGCCGAACGTCAGCACTGGCGTCCCAGCGGTGATCTTGGCGTCGGGGTTGTAGAGCTCCAGGCGCATCGGGTCGAGTCCCGCGCCGACCAGGTCGCCGTAGAAGCCGCTGCCGGCGACGCGCGCCCGGACGTGCGACGTCGCGTCTACGGCCAGCAGCACGCGCGAGGTGTAGGGGCCGACCGCGGTAACGCGGCCGACGAGGCCGTCGCCATTGACGACGGTCATGTCCTTGGCGATCTTGTCGCGGCTGCCGATGTCGATCGTCGCCGTCCACTCCAGGCCAGCGGTGTCGAGCGCGACGACGTGCGCCGCGACGGTCGTGTAGCGGCCACGTTGCGAGAGGTCGTAGAGCTTCTCCAGCTCGTTCAGCCGTCGTTGCAGGTCGTCCTGGCGGTGGAGCGCGGTGCGCAGCTCGGCGTTGTCGCGCCGTAGCTTCTTCGCCTCGTCACTCGCGCTGCCCAGGTCGCCCAACGTCGAGAGCGCGTTGCCGATCGGACGCACGACGGCGTTGACCGCGCGCTCGATCGGCCCGAACACGGCAGCCGCGGCGTTGCGCAGCGAGTGCAGCGGCGAGCGGTTGCCGGCGCGGTAGTCGAGCGTGATCAGCGTCAGGCTGGACAGGATGAGCAGGGCCAGCAGCAGCCGCAGCCGCCGGAAGTTCCGATACGTCGGAGACCTGCTAGTGGCGCGGTGAGGAGATCAGCACCGGCTTGAGTGCGTCGAACTCCTCGACGCACTTGCCAGCACCCATCGCGACACTGTGCAGCGGGTTGTCGGTGATGTGGATCGGCATGCCGGTCTCGTGCTTCAGCCGCTCGTCGAGGCCCTTGAGCAGCGCGCCACCACCGGTCAGGACGATGCCGCGGTCCATGACGTCGCCGGAGAGCTCCGGCGGGCACTTGTCCAGCGTCGTCTTCACGGCGTCGACGACCGCGTTGACCGGCTCCTCGAGCGCCTTGCGGATCTCCTCGGCGCTTACGACGATCGTCTTCGGCAGCCCCGAGACGAGGTCGCGGCCGCGGATCTCCGCGTGCGGCTCGTCCGGCGCGGGGAACGCCGAGCCGATCGCCATCTTGATCTCCTCGGACGTGCGCTCGCCGAGCATCAGGCTGTATTCCTTCTTCACGTAGCTGATGATCGAGCTGTCCAGCTCGTCACCGCCGACGCGGATCGACGCGCTGGTGACGATGCCGCCGAGCGAGATGACGGCCACTTCCGTCGTACCGCCGCCGATGTCGAC
>JBHELW010000381.1:0-8184 GCA_046262915.1 Mycobacteriales bacterium
AGCGGGTAGGGGTCGCGCGGCCACCGGACGTTGACCGTGACGCCATAGCGCTCGGCAAGGTCGGCGCGCAGCGAGTCGACAGCACTGGCGAGGTCGCCCTCGCGCAACGCCGGCGGTCGGGTGCGCGCCATCACCGCGCGCACCTGCTCCTCGGCGTCGGAGACAAACTCCACCGCGCGGGCGGCACCGTCCGGCACACTCTCCTGCAGCGCCATCCGGGCGAGCGCGAGCGACTGCGCGACCGTGTCGTGCAGCTCGGCCGAGAGCTGGCCACGGGCCGACTCCTCGGCGGCAACGAGGCCCGACAGCAGCTCGAACATCCCGACGCTAGCCGTCTCGGCGCTCCGGCGGTTGCGTTCGGCGAGCTCGTCCGAGACGCGCGCGCGCAGCGCCAGCGCGTCCAAGAGGTGCCGCAGCTCGACGAGTTCGCTCACCAGCGCCCCGCGACTGCGCCGGACACTGGGGACGGCACCGTCCTCGAGGCGGCGGGCGGCATCAGTACGCAGCCCGCGCAGCCGGCCGGCAAACCGGTCCGCCACGACTGCGACGACAACGGCAACCACCACGGTCAGCGCGGCGCCGGCGACGATCACATCGGCACCGGCAAGTCCGCGCGCGCCGTAACGGCTGCCGAGCGCGACGGCCCCGGCGACGACCACGGCGCCGCCGAGCACCGCCCCGGCGGCCGCCCAGATGGCGAGCGGGACCGCCGTACGGCGGAAGGTCACTCGACCGCGGCGAGGACGCCCGTCGTCGTCCACTCCGGGTCGGGGCGCGATGCCGTGCCCGCGGGTACGGCGAACGCCGCACTGGCGAGGTCGGGCTCGGCGGCGAGCGCGATCGCGCCGAGCAGCGATGCGACGGCGCGCTCGACGGCGTGCAGCTCGTCGACGATCTCGGTGACGGCCTCCGGTCCAGCCGGCGCGCTGGCGAGCCGCGCCAGTCGCGACGCCGACTCGCGCAGGACGACGAGGCTCGGCGCGGTGTCGGCGCCGATGTCACCGAGCGCGCGGGCGGCCTCGCCGGCTGCCTCCACCCGCTCCAGCGCGGCGGCGCGAGACGCGCTCAGGTCCGCGACCGACAACCAGGTCTCCGCCTGGCCGACGAGAACTTCGGCGAGCGTGACCTCGCGCCGGCCGAACCCCGCGGCGCCGTGCGGGCGCCGGGCGTTGAGTACGGCAAGCGGCGAGTCGGGGTCACCGAGCACGGCGGAGCAGGTCGGACGGCCGTCGTCGATGCTCGTGCAGACGCGTCCGGCGCCGAGCACCCGCAGCACCCACGGCTCGTCGAGCGCCGACGACTCGACGCGCTCGCGAGACGTCACGCCGAACTCGTCGCCGCAGTAGCGCACCGGGCCCTCGGCCGCAACGAGGATCAGCTCGACGTCGGCCCCGCCGAACAGCCGCGCCGCCGCGGTCAGGACGACCCGCGCCGAGACGTCGATCGTCTGTCCCGTGGCCTGCTCCTGGCCGCGCGCCAGCTCGGCGAACAGCCGGGCCTCCGCGGCGCGCCGGGTCTGCTGGTCGTAGGACGTCCACAACAGCGCCATCGGGACGACGAGCCCGACGAGACCGAGCGGCGCGTTGAGCGCGAGCCACGCGGCGAGGATGCCCACCGAGGTGTTGCCGGCGGTGTGCAGGGCGGACAGCGGCGCGCTCGCCCACAGCAGCTCGGCGAGACGCCGACCCGACGTGATCGACACCGCGGCCGCGACGAGAGCGTGGTTGGAGAGCCAGAAGACGCCCATCCCGCCGACCGCGCCCGGCAGCCCGCCACCCAGCCAGTGCGACATCGCTGCCGCCGCCGCGGTCGCGAACGCGAACTGCGCGACGTTGAACTCGACCTTGACGCGCGGCTGGCGGCGCACGAGCTGCGCGACGAGTACGCCGAGCAGCACCGCGACCGTTGTCCACGCGCCCGGCGCGAGCACCAGCGTCGCGCCCAGCGCGCCGTCCGTGCAGGAAACGGTCCAGCGCTGGCGACCGAACGCCAGGTGCACGACGGCAAGTTCGGACAGGGCGACCACGATCAGCAGCGCCGGCAGCGCCCAGGCCCGTGGCGTGCCCCACCCGGCGTAGACCGAGAGCGGTAGCGCGCCGAGGATGGCGGCAGTGCCGAGCGCGCGGACGCGCGCGCCCGGGGTCAGGACCACGAGCTCGCCGACCAGGAGTTGGCCGACCAGCTGTTCGCCGACCACGAGTTAGCGGACCAGCTGTTCGCCGACCAGGAGTTCGCCGACCACGAGTTGGCCGACCACGAGTTGGCGTCGAAGCTGCCTTCGCCGGTGCCGCCACCGGGCGCCGCCGGGTCGGCGGTGCCGGGCAGGCGCTTGTTCGCCAGGTCGAGCAGACCGGCGCCGCTGCCGCGCGTGCCGAGTGACTTCGCCGCGCCGCGGATGGACGCCTTCGTCTCGTCGACGGTCGCGCCCGGGTAGCTCTGCAGGAACAGCGCGACCGCGCCGGCGGCGCTGGCCGTCGCCTGGCTGGTGCCGGACCCGCGCCACAACCCGTCGCTGCGCCGCGCGCCGGGGTAGGTCTGCGCGATCGTCGAGTCTGCGGGCAGGAGACCGAGCATCGATACGCCCGAGGCCACGACGTCCGGCTTCGCGACGCCGGCGGCGCTGGCGTAGCCACTGAAGCCCGCGACGGTGATTTTGTTTGTGGTCAGGTCGGCCGCGCCGACGGTGAGCACGCGCGGGTCGAAGCCGGGGTCGCCGACCTGTCCCGGCACGTTGCCGGCGGACACGACCATCACCACGCCGGCGTCGCGGACGCGCTCCGCGGCGTCGGTCAGCGGGTCCGGCCCGTAGCCGGAACCGGGACGGTCGCCGCTGAAGGCGAATGACGCGACGTCGATGTCGCCAGCGTGTGCGGCGACCCAGTCGAGGCCGGCGACGACGCGGGCGAGCGTCGTCGTGCCGTCTGTCCCCGCGACCTTGACGTTGACGACCGTCGCGGCAGGCGCGATGCCGAGCGCGCGGCTGCCGCTGGCCGGCACCGTGCCGCCGGCAACGAGGGTCGCGAGGAACGTCCCGTGGCCGTAGCCATCGCTGAAGTCAGTGCCCGACGCGGTGTTGACGCCGTCCAGCAGCCGACCGCTCTCGCGGCTCAGCGCTGCGGTGTCGGAGATGCCCGTGTCGACGACGGCGACCGTGACCCCCGTGCCGGCGTCTGGCTTGCCCGCCTGACCGCCGAGCACCTTCGCCGCGAAGAGGCCGGGGCCGGTGTCCGCAGTAGCCGACGTCGGGCGGAGCGAGCGGTCGGGGCTCACCGCGTGGACCTGCGCGTCGCGGGCGAGGCGCGCCAGCGCGCCCGGCGTGCCCGAGACGACGGCCGCACCCACGTGCGCGTAGCTCGCGCGGACGCGCACGCCGTAGCGGCCTAGCGCCGGCGCAGTCCCGGCGTGGGTGAAGGAAACGACCGCGGCGACGGGGCGCTCGGCCCCGGCCGGCAACGCGGTCGCGGCGCCCGCGACGAGGGTGGACAGCAGTCCGAAGACCACCCGGCGGCGAATCGAGATGGTCACGAACGTCCTTTACGAAAGAGGGCTGGGCGCGAGAGTCCTGCCTTGTCCATCGGCAGCGCCGCACCCGGACTTTCGCGAACGGGACCACCAACTTGGGTTCCCCCGGCCCAATGCCGGACTAGCCCATTTGGCGGCGATTGCTACAGCCGACGGCGTGATGCGCCGAACAATGGAGCGTAAGCGCCGCTGCGGGGGGTTCCGCGAGCAGGCGCGCCCGGGAGGAAGCAGCGTGGCGAGCATGGTCGAAGCGGTCCAGCAGGACGGTTCCGCCGGCTTCACCGCCATGGTCGTCGACGACCATCCGCTCGTCCGCGAGTCGATGGTCTCGCGACTGCGGGCCATGGGCGCCCGGGACGTCTGCGAGGCCGCGAGCATCGCCGAGGCGCGAGCCCGCGCCGCCGCGGGGGTCCGTGACGTGTGCATCCTCGACATCGGCCTGCCCGACGGCTCCGGACTGGAGCTGCTCGCCGACCTGCGTGCCGCCGGCTGGGGCCGGCTCATCGTCTTGTCCGCGGCCGACGACCCCTACTCCGTGCGCTCGGCGTTCGTCGCGGGCGCGCAGGGCTACCTGCTGAAGTCGGCGTCGCCGCACGTCGTCGTCGACGGCATCCGCCGCGTGCTCGAAGGCGGCGTCTTCGCCGACCCGTCGGTGGCGTCGTTGCTCGCCGCCGGGCTGCGCGCCGGGCCCGTGGGCGATGGCGTCAGCGACCTCTCGGCGCGCGAGATCGAGGTGCTGCGCCTGGTCGCGGACGGCAAGTCCAACCGCGAGATCGGCGAACTGCTCGGCCTGTCCGCGCTGACCGTCAAGAGCCACCTCGCGCGCATCGCGCGCAAGCTGGGCACGGGTGACCGCGCCGAAATGGTCGCGCTCGCCATGCGCGCCGGCGTCATCCGCTAGGGGACTGCCCCGGGCTAGCGTCGGGTCGATGAAAGACGCCGCGGCCCCGCTGCCGCCCCCCGACCCCGACGTAGACGTCGTCTCGGACGCCGCCGTCGACGACGAGATCGTCCCGCCGCCCCTGCCGTCCCTCGAGCTCTCCGCCACGGCGCCCGATCCGGTTGCTACGCCGGACGCGCTGCGCGCGACAATCGCCGCGCTGCGGGCGGGGACGGGTCCGGTCGCCATAGATGCCGAGCGTGCCTCCGGTTATCGCTACGGGCAGCGCTGCTACCTCGTGCAGCTGCGCCGTGAAGGTGCCGGCACGTTCCTCGTCGACCCGGTCCCGTTCGGCGACCTGTCGGATCTCGGCGCGGCCATCGCCGACGCCCAATGGGTGCTGCACGCTGCGAACCAGGACATCCCGAGCCTTGCCGAGGTCGGGCTGCGGCCACGCCAGCTCTTCGACACCGAGGTCGGCGCACGCATCGCCGGCTACGAGCGCGTGGGCCTCGCCGCGATGGTCGAGACCGTTCTCGGCTACTCGCTCGACAAGGGGCACTCGTCGGCGGACTGGTCGCAGCGCCCGCTGACCGCGCCGCTGCTGCGCTACGCCGCACTCGACGTCGAGGTGCTCATCGAGCTGCGCGACCATCTCGAGGCGGTCCTGCGCGAGCAGGGCAAGTGGGACTGGGCGCAGCAGGAGTTCGCCGCAATCGCCGCGATGCCGCCGACGCCGCCGCGCGTCGACCCGTGGCGACGGACGTCCGGCATCCACCGGCTGCGCACGCGCCGCCAGCTCGCGACGTTGCGCGAGATGTGGCACCACCGCGACGAGGTGGCGCGCCGCCGCGACATCGCGCCCGGCCGCATCCTGCCTGATGCCGCGCTTCTCGCTGCCGTGCTGGCGGCGCCGACGTCAGTCGAGGAGCTCGCCGCCCTGAAGCCGTTCTCCGGTCGCGGCACCCGGCGCAACGTCGCCGAATGGTTCGCCGCGGTGGCGCGCGCGGCGGCGCTGGCCGAGACCGAACTGCCGCCCATCGCGCTCAGCGGCGATGGCCCACCGCCCGCCCACCGCTGGTCCGACCGCGACCCCGTCGCCGCCGCGCGTCTCGCCCGCGCGCGCGCCGCCGTACTGGAGATCGCCGCCGACCGCGAGCTGCCGGTTGAGAACCTCATCGAGCCCGCGGTCGTCCGCCGCCTCGCCTGGGCGCCGCCGGACCGCGCGAACGAGCTCGCGGTCCGCACCGAGCTGCGCCGCCACGGCGCGCGGCCCTGGCAGATCGACCTCACCGCGGCGGCGCTGGCGGATGCCCTCACCGAACCACTCCACGACTGAGCCCGCGATCACGACGGAGTCGATGACGACGGACCGGCTCGCCCTCGAGCGAGTGGGCGTCGCGCGGGCGCGGGCGATCGTCGCGGGCGACTACTCCGGCGTACGCCGCGGGCGCGGCTGGCCGCACGCGGACACGGTCGACGGGCTGCGCGCGTTTGACGTCGACGCGGCAGCGGATGACGAGACCGGCTGGCTCGTCACCTTGCGCGAGTCCGGCGAGGTGATCGGCGACTGCGGGTGGAAGGGCGCAGCGGACGGCGCCAGGTCCGTCGAGATCGGCTACGGCATCGCGGCGCCCTACCGCGGTCGCGGCTACGCGACCGAAGCGGTCGGCGCGCTGGTCGAGTGGACGCTCGCGCAGCCCGGCGTAACGGTCGTCGTGGCTGAGGTGGAGGCGACGAACATCGCCTCGCGCCGGCTGCTGGAGCGCCTCGGCTTCGCGGTGCAGAACACCGCCGGCGCGTTCGTCTACTACGCGCGGTCCGCGTGACGGCCACCTTTCGGCAGCGCCGATGTGCTGCATTAGGTTCTGGCGCGTGTTCGCGAACTTCCTGATCGGGCTGCGAGAGGGGCTCGAGGCGTCGCTCGTCGTCGGCATCCTCGTCGCCTACCTCGTGCGCACCGACAACCGGAAGTCGCTGCCCGCCATCTGGACGGGGGTTGCCGGCGCCGTCGCGCTGAGCCTCGCCGTGGGCGCGGTGCTGACGTTCACGTCACGGTCACTCTCGTTCCGCGCGCAGGAGGCGTTCGGCGGCGCGATGTCGATCGTCGCGGTCGCCTTCGTGACGTGGATGGTCTTCTGGATGCGGCGCACCGCGCGGCATCTGCGGGGCGAGCTGCACGTGCGGCTCGACGCCGCGCTCGCCATGGGCTCGACCGCACTGGCGGCGACGGCGTTCATTGCGGTCGGCCGCGAGGGGATGGAGACCGCGCTCTTCCTCTGGACCGCGGTGCAGGCGACCGGCTCGTCGACCCGACCGATGACGGGCGCCGTCCTCGGGCTGGTGACCGCGGTCGTCCTGGGCTACCTGCTCTACCGGCGCGCCGTCTCGCTCAACCTCTCGACGTTCTTCCGCATCACCGGGGCCGGGCTAATCGTCGTGGCCGCGGGCGTGCTCGCCTACGGCGTGCACGACCTGCAGGAGGCAGCGGTGCTGCCGGGCCTGCATGCGCTGGCGTTCGATGTCTCGCGGCAGATCCCGCCGGCGAGCTGGTACGGCACGCTGCTCAAGGGCATCTTCAACTTCAGCCCGGCGACGACCTGGCTCGAGCTCGCGGTCTACGTCGGCTACCTCGTCCCGACGATGCTGCTGTTCTTCCGGCCACCGCGCGAGCCCGCGCCGCCGTTCCCGCCGGTGATGTCCGAGGCCGCGGCCCGCGGCTCGCAGCCGGCGTCGACGAGCTGACCGCAAGCGCCCCGACGTAGCGAACGAGGAGAAACGATGTCCGTGCGCCCGCTCGCCTGCGCCGTCGCCGCGCTCGCCCTGACGGGCTGTTCCGGCGGCGGTGGGGCCACCGTCGACGTGACGTCGACGGAGGACGCGTGCCGGGTGTCAACGACGCAGCTCGAGAGCGGGAAGACGACGTTGCGCATCCGCAACGACGGCACGCGCGTGACCGAGGTCTACGTCTATCGCAACGGCACCGAGGTCGTGACCGAGAAGGAGAACATCGGTCCCGGGACGACGGCGAAGATGTCCGTGACACTCGCGACCGGCGCGTACGACATTGCGTGCAAACCCGGCATGGAGGGCGACGGCATCCGCACTGCTATCACGGTCCGATAAGAGAACGGGTTCGACCGAGACCACGCGCAAGTGCGACCCAGGTTGCTGCGATAGCTGCCACCCAGACGACCATTACTGGCCGTTCCGTCGAGTCAGGCAGCGCTCCCACCAAGATGGGCGCCATTGCGAACACCACCACGGCGACGGTCGGCAGGATGCGGAGCTCCCGGGGCGCGCTTCGGTCCCGCCAAGCGGCAACAGCCAACGCGACTAGCCCGAGCGGCAGCAGAACCATGACCTCGACGGACCCAAGCAAGGTGGCGACGGACGCCAACCCGCCATCGGTGTGGCGGAGGGCATGTGAGCCGACGGCATTACCTGCCGCTACAGCGAGAAAGAACGCGCCCATCGACAGGAGAACGACCTGGACGAGGACGGAACCGAACACGAGCGCTCGGCGCGGCGACCCAAGCGGGCGTCGCCGGTATTGCCACGCGATGAACGATGCGGCGACAGCAAGGCCGCAGACCCCCCAGGGGAGAAAGCCACCACGCAGGCCGTTGTAGCTCACGACTATGCCCGTAACTGTCACGACTGCGAAGATCGCCACCGCGGCAGCGGCGTAGACCATCCTGCGCTCCATGCGATCCCCCCAGTCCGTCGACGGCTCCGATCAACGAGGCCGCTAGCCGGCCCGATTCTGATGGAAGGTACGA
>JBHELW010000382.1:0-1503 GCA_046262915.1 Mycobacteriales bacterium
CGCGACCGCATCCGACCTCATGCGCTCTCCTGTTGTCGCGACGGCCCCGACCGCGAGCGGAGCCCCCGAGCCGACGCCGTCGCTGAGCCTCACTTCGGTCAGCGTCGTTACTTCGAACGACGGCAGCGCCACGGTCGCGGCCGTCAACGCCGTCCTTCCCGCGGTCGTCACCGTCATTAACAAGGGCAACAACGGCATCGAGGTCGGCAGCGGCTCCGGCGTGATCGTCGACAAGGACCTCGGCTACATCGTCACGAACAGCCATGTCGTCGAGATGACGCGCAGCACGCAAGCGGCAACGAGCGTCGACGTGATCCTCTCGGATGGGACGCGCAAGAGCGCGACCGTCGTGGGGAACGACCCCAGCACGGACATCGCCGTCCTCCGCGTCGCCGGTGGCTCGCTCCCGGCGCAGGCGGCGCTGGGTGACCCCGCCGACGTGCCGCTGGGCGCGCAGGTGATCACCATCGGCAGCCCGGGCATCACGACCGGCGTGCGCGGCGGCGGCGGCGTCCTCCAGAACTCCATCACGTCCGGCATCGTCAGCGGCAAGGGCCGCTCGTTCCCCCGGGCGGACCTGCGTGGCAACGTCACCCTCCGTGACCTGATCCAGACCGACGCGGCCATCAACCCCGGCAACTCCGGCGGACCGCTGGTGTGGGTCGCGACGAAGCAGGTCATCGGCCTCAACACGCTGGTCGTGCGCGGGAGCGGCGAAGAGGGCCTCGGGTTCGCCGTCTCGAGCGCCACAGTGAAGGACATCGCCTCGCAGATCATCGCCCGCGGTGCCCCGACCCGATGAGATCGCTGTTCGCCGCGGTGTTCCTGCTCTCGTGCAGCGCTCCGAGCGCGGCGCCGCTCGCCGCGTCAGCAGCTGCCACGGCCACCGCGGTGGCGACGATCGCCACGAGCGCTTCCGCTGGAGCCGTGACCAACGTCACGACCGCGGCCGACACCCTGGCGATGACGTGCACCGGATCGGCGACGCCGACGATCGCGATGACCGAAGGCCCGTACTACAAGGCCAACCCCCCGCAGAAGAGCTCGCTCGCCGCCGACGGCATGGCCGGCACGCGCATCGTGCTCACCGGCTACGTCCTCACGCGCTCGTGCCAGCCCGTCGCCAACGTCAAGGTCGACGTGTGGCAGGCCAACGCCGCCGGCGAGTACGACAACAGCGGCTACACGCTCCGGGGCTACGTCCTCACGGACGCCCAGGGCCGCTACCGCGTCGAGACGATCGTCCCGGGCGAATACCCCGGCCGCACGCCGCACATCCACGTGAGGGTCGCCGACACGCTCACGACGCAGGTGTACTTCCCGGGCATCGCGGCGAACTCCAACGACGGCATCTTCCGCCAAGAGAACCTGCTCAAGATCACGCAGGGCACGCCGCTGATCGGCCGGTACGACTTCGTCCTCGACCGCGCCTAGGTAATCTCTCGCGCGTGCCGCTCGTCTTCGCCTGCATCGCTCCGCACGGCGGGCTCGCCATCGAGGAGC
>JBHELW010000383.1:0-1236 GCA_046262915.1 Mycobacteriales bacterium
GCGTACACGCGGCCGTGCGTGCCGCCGTACCGCGGATGGACACCGACCGCGAGGTGGCTCCCCAGATCAGCGCGGTTGACGCGCTCCTGCCAGACCTCGTGAAGGCGGCGGCGACTGTCACGGGCCCACTGGCCTAGACCGATCTCCACTTGACTGGCTGGGACTACCGCGACACGCCGGTGCGCGGGTGGTCTTGCCCAGTCAAGTGGCGATTACGGCGGCTAGCGGTGCGCGATCGCGCAGACGACCGGCGTGCGGTCGACGCGCTCGTCGGCGGTGAGCGCGCTGAGCTGTGACATGACATCGTCGAGGAACGCGCGCTGGGCCGCCGCAGACATCCCCGCGAAGCGGAGCCCGAAGACACCCATCTGCGAGCGGTAAGTGACGAAGTCCTCGATGCTCGGCCGCCACTCGATGGCGTCGTGCCACGCGTCGACCGACGCGAAGCCCGCGCGCGTCAGCAGCTGCGTGATCTTCTCCGGTGTGTCCATCAGCTCGTCGTGACGCTCGGGCGGGTCGATCGCGGGAGCGCCATGTGCATCCAGCGCCGCGACCCAGAGGGCATCCATCAGCGGGTCGGCGTCGCGCGCGGCCCACACGACGACCGCGGCGACCCCGTCAGGGGCGAGCACGCGGGCGACCTCGAGCAGCCCACGTTCCGGATCCGGCAGGTGGAAGAGCGCAAACGCCAGCAGCGCGGCGTCGCCGACGCCATCACGCAGGCCCAGACGTTGCAGGTCGGTCTGCACCGCGGGAAACGGCGGCGGCCGCAACCGCATCATCCCGGCACTGCGGTCTACGGCGACAACGCGCGCTCCGGGCGCCGCCCGCGCGAGCACCGGCAGCAGCGTGCCGACGCCGGACGCGAGGTCGAGCACGCAGCGCCGGTCGGCGAGCGGGAGCCGAGCCACGACCCGCTCCGTCACGGGGCGCAGCGCCGACGCCCAGATCGCGTCGTAGATCGGCGCGCCCTCGTCGTAGATGTCGACGAGGGAGACGGCCACCAACGCAGCGTAGGGCGCGCGGCCCGCCCACTCGGCACAATGCAGCCATGCACGGAGCCCGCGTCGTCCGCGCGCCGCGCGGCAGCGAGCGCAGCGCGCGCTCCTGGGGCGCCGAGGCCGCCCTGCGCATGTTGCACAACAACCTCGATCCCGAGGTCGCGGAGCGCCCGGACGACCTTGTCGTCTACGGCGGGAGCGGCAAGGCCGCGCGCGACTGGCGCAGCTTCGACGC
>JBHELW010000384.1:0-3962 GCA_046262915.1 Mycobacteriales bacterium
GCGGACGCGGCTCCACGCCTCGCCCTGCGTGACGCCGGCCGGCAACGACGTAGCGTCGTCGAGCCACAAGTCGGCGAGCCGGAGCGCGTCGCAGACCGCGCTCGCGTCGTCGTCGTTTACGGCGGGATCGTGCTGCGCGGCGCCGGCGATCGCGACCTGCCGCGCGAGCTCCCAGTTGACCGGTCCGTCGGAGGCGAGCAGTCGCTGCAGCTCGGCGAAGAGCGGGATCTTGCCGGCGAGATCGCCGGCGTCACCGGTGCCGCTGCCGGGGGAGAAACCGAACGGAAAGGTGCTCACGCCCGCCAAGGTAACCGGCGCGCATGACGAGTGGTTCCGGCGTTTGCGACGGACGCGGGGTGATCCGCCACGTTGACGGCGGGCCTATCATCGCCGTCGAAGCCGGCACCGGTTTCGTCGCTTTGCGAAGGTGCGCGCGTGGCGTTTCTGCTGCCCATCCCGATCGCGCTAGCCCTGGCGATCTGCTGGGCGGCGTGGGTCAGCCGGCCGCCGCGCCCGCTACAGCCGCGGGAGTCGGTCGAGCAGTACCGGCGGACACTTGCCGCCCTCGCGCCCAGCCGTCCGGTTCCACCCGCGCGGGGACCACGACGCCGCGCGTTGGGCTGAGCTGTCAGTTAGCCGCGCGGCGTCAGATACGGACGCAGAACTCGTTGACCCGGCGGCCGTCGGGGTCCGGTGAGGTCACGACGCACACCTGCTGCGGCATGGCGAACGCCGGCGCGGCGACGGCCCCGAGCGTGCCGACGCAGACGAGAGTTGCGGCAACCAGCGTGACGGTGCGGCGGATCATCGAAGAGCTCCTCGGTTTGGCTGGGTAGCCGGGGGCGGAACGGAACCGTCAGGCGGGTTAGGGCCGCAGTGCGTGACGAGCGTGTCGGGAACCTGCTGGCAGTTCACCGGGCCGTCGGCGGCGACGCCGACACGGCGGATGCCCGTCGGGTTGTCGGGCAGCGCGGGTCCGAGCCAGAGCCGGTCCGCGGGCTTGCTGTGGTCGCCGCCGACGCAGGCCTCGCGGCCGGCGACGACGCGGCAGGGCACGACGGCCGGGACCCCGGCCAGGTTGCCGGGACTGTCCGCCGTAGCCACTCGGGCGATGCGGGCGAGGTCGGCCGAACTGGCTGCGCTCGCTCCGTGGGCGCTCACAGCACGCGGCGCAGCGGCCTGCAGCGCCGACGCGCCGTTTCGCGCACCGGCCGCGCTCGCCGACGGCGCGCGGAACGCGCCGCCGCCGATCGCGATGGCGAGGACGCTGAGCGCGCTGACGGCGCTGACCGCGACGGCCTGCACCTTGGCGCCCGTGCGCAGCTGGCGCAGCGCCTGCAGACCACGCAGCCAGGGGGACAGGACGATGAGGCCGGCGACGGGCAATGTGCCGCCGCGGCTCGTGTACTCCTTGCGCAGCGTCCGGCGGCCGCGGTGCAGCAGCGAGCGCACGGTGGGCTCGCTCATCTCGAACCGGCGGGCGATCTCGTCGTAGGACAGTCCCTCGACCTCGCGCGCCCAGAGGATCGCGGCCTGGCGGGCGGGCATCGCCTCGAGCGCGTCGAGCGCCGCGCGGGCTTCGTGACGCGCAACGACGATGTCCGCGGTGTCACGCCCGGCGCGGTTGCCCTCAGGCACCTCGCCGACGGCGACCGACCGGCCACGGACGCGCGTGCGGTCGATGACGAGGCGGCCCGCGACGACCGTGCTCCACGCCATCAGCTCGTCTTCGTTGTGGAAGTTCGCGCGGTGCTGGTAGGCGCGCAGCAAGGTCTCCTGCGCGATCTCCTCCGCGTCGCCGCGGTCGCCGAGGCGACGCAGCGCGAGCGCGAGCAGCCGGCCTTCGTAGCGGCGGACGAATGCCTCGAAGTCGCCGTCCGCGGGTCCCGCGGCCCAGCCCTCGGTGCTCGCCGGCGGAGGCGCAAGGCGCAGGTGCCGCCGTGGACGCGCAGGGGCAAGCTCCGGCTTGACGTCTGCAAGGGGCGCAGGCGGCAGGTCGGGCATGGTCGACATGCGGACCTCTTCCGGACGGCGCTGGGAACCCGTCGTAATACAAACGGTGAACGAGGGGTTTTGTTCCGCCGACGGATGCTGCATCGGCAGGTTGACGCATCGTAGTTGAGCGGTTCTGGCCCGTCACCCCCCGATTTCCCAACGACGGGGCGTCCGGTCTGTCCGGTGTCGGCCATCAGGCCTAGCGGGAGTAGACCCTCCGGGTGCGGGCAACACTCAAGGCCGGGCCACCATCCGCCGACGCAAACGACGTAGGCCTGCGCTCGTCGCTACCGCAAGGAGGCTCCCGTGGAGCACGTCGTCTTCTACACCGGCCGCGATGGCGCGCCCGCGTTCCGCCGCGTGCCGAGCCTCGACGAGGCCGTGCGGCTGGTCGAGCACGTGCGCAACGCCGAGGGCATCGAGGACAGCCAGGTCTTCAGCCTGAGCGCCGTGCCGCTGTCGTTCAAGCCCTACTACCGCGTCGAGGTCCCCGGCGGCAACGCCCAGTCGGCCGGCATGGGCCAGCCCGCAGGTGGCGCTTCGGCGCCGAGCGCTGCGGCGGCTGCCCTCCCTTTTAGCGCGCCGGCGCCTTCCCCGATCGAGCCGGCGATCCCCACGCCCACAGAGCCCGCCCTCGTCGGCGCTACGCCGGACGCTCCCGCCGAGCCGGCCGCCGCCGGTCTCGAGGCGGCCGCGCCCGCGGACGCAGCTGGCGTGCCCGCTGCTGGCGAGGGCGCCGACGCGGATGCGGCGGCCAACGGCCGCGGCCACGGCCCCCGCGGCCTGGGCTTCTTCTCCCGCTAACCGGCGGCAACCCCTCCCGACCACCTCCCGCTAGGCCACCTGCACACCCGAATCGACATCAAGACCGCCGCCGTGCGCGTCTTGATGTCGATTCGAGGTAGTCGAACCCGGGCGCGGGCCGCCGCCGGCGGTTAGGTCGTTACGCTCCGCGCCATGACCCGCCGTACGGCGACACTTGCGGTCTGCGTTGTCCTGTCGGTTGCGCTCGTCGCCGTCGCCTCGGCGCTGCGCGTGCCCTACGTCGCCCTCGCGCCTGGTCCCGTCTTCGACACACTCGGCCCCGCGCGCGACGCCAACGGCAACGCCGAGAAGCGTCCCCTCATCGAGATCGTCGGGCACAAGAGCTACCCCACCGCGGGCGCGCTCGACTTCACGACCGTCTCGGTCGTCGACGACATCAGCCTGCCGACCGCGCTGCGGTACTGGTTCGACGGCTCCGTCGCGATCGTGCCGCGCGAGCTGATCTTCCCGCCCGACGTGCCGACCGAGGAGGTCGAGCAGCACAACAAAGAGGACATGACGCAGTCGCAGAGCGACGCCGCGACCGCGGCGCTGCGCACGCTGCACGTGCCCGTCTCCACGCGCATCGTCGTAGATCGCACCGAGCCCAAGTCACCGGCGGCGGCCGCGCTGAAGGCAGGCGACCTCATCACCACCGTCGACGGGCACGGCGTCGGCAGCCTCTCCGACGTGCGCGCGCGGATCAGCGCGCGGCACCCCGGCGACACGGTGCACATCGGCTTCACGCGCGGCGGCAAGCGCACCGACGTCAGCCTGCGCACCATCGCCGCGCCGGACGAGCCGACGCGCCCGGTCATCGGCGTCGTTCTTCGCGAGCGACACGTCTTCCCGTTCACCGTCAAGGTCAACGTCTCCGACGTTGGGGGCCCGAGCGCCGGCCTCATGCTCGCGCTCGCGATCTACGACCGGCTCACTCCGGGCTCGCTCACCGGCGGCCGGCACATCGCGGGCACCGGCGCGATCGACTCCAACGGCAACGTCGGACCGATCGGCGGCGTGCAGCAGAAGATCATCGCCGCGCGCGCCGCGAAAGCGCAGTACTTCTTCACCCCGCGCGGTGACTGCAAGCAGGTGCTCGCGGTGCGACCGAAGGGCATCGACGTCGTCGAGGTGACGTCGCTGCGCGATGCGCTGGCCGACCT